>JAZQBS010000021.1:0-45305 GCA_045545875.1 Bacteroidales bacterium | reverse complement strand
GAATTGGAAAATTATGGGCCTAACTTACCTTTCCCAGACGTAAGGGGGCCTAATTTTGAATGTCAAAGAACAATCGTGGCTTTAAGAGCCTCTATAAATGATTAATCAGAGTGTCCGAGTTTTTATCGGACAGCAATAATATGGAAAGAAGGATACTACAACGGACTTCTTTATGACTTCGACTGGTGGGAAGGAAAGGAATATCTTGCATGTGATTTTCTTGGAGAATATGATTGCTTCCGTCAGACGATTACAAATATCGAAGAGAAGGTGCTTGAGGATGGAGAGACCTACCAGACTTGGACTCCTGAGTATTTCGATGGTTTCATCATCTGTGGGGTTGGCGGCACAAACAGCATCCTTAATTATTGGTGGCCTCTGGCGACTAATGGTGTAACCTGGTGGCTATTGGAATTCACGAGGAATGGGCAGGTGATATATAGAGATAAAGATTATGTCGGCATGAAGAGCGTGGACGAAGACGCTCGCGAGGTAACTCGACCCATCCGTCTGAGAAGAAACGAAATTGGAGGATATGACTTGCAGGTAAAAAATATCGATGGTGTCTGGCAAAATATAAAATAGCAAGGCTCGTAGTGAGATAGTACGAGCAGATGAAGCAGTCCATGGATGAGCATTCCCTGCCACTGATGAATATGATTGTGGACACCAGTAAGGTCAGTAAGAATACGTTTGTGTCAGGAGAGTGGACGAAAATATCTTGCGAAGAGGCTTCTACATTGTAAACGGGAGTTAGCGGATATTACTGAAATCATTGTGAATTCGCGATAATTCGTGTTGATAATAGGTATGACCATTTTTGGCCAAGAATGGTCATTCTTCTCCAGGAGCATACCATTTTTCAGCCAAGAAAAGGTATGCCCCGATCGAGGCATAACCAATCTTGGCCAAAAAAGGGAATGCTCCGACGGCAGCATAACCAATCTTGGCCAAAAAAGGGTATGCTCCGATCGCGGCATAACCAATCTTGGCCAAGAAAGGGTATTCTCCGACAGCGGCATAACCAATCTTGGCCAAGAAAGGGTATTCTCCGGCAGCGGCATGACCAATCTTGGCCAAGAAAGGGTATTCTCCGACCGCGGCATGACCAATCTTGGCCAAAAAAGGGTATTCTTCGACCGCGGCATGACCAATCTTGGCTGAAAAAGGGTATTCTCCGACAGTAGCATGACCAATCCTGGCCAAGAAAGGTCATGCTTGAATTGGAAAATGCTTTTTCTTATTTTCAGCGTCTATTTCGACATCCGAAAAAAAGCTAATTATAACATAGAGTGGTCGCACAGCTCAAAATTATAGAAAAATTCATTCAAAGAATTATAAAAAAATCTGGACGGGATTGGTCATGACAATTTGGACCATCTTCTTTTGATAATTTTAAAACTTGTTTCTTATAATTTTGAGCAAAGCGACCGTGAAACAAAGATGTTATATAAGCGTGGAATTCAAGAAAACCGAGTCTTATTTAGCCTCTCCGTCACCGTAAACGTAGGCAAAGGCACCGCTGGTGTAGTCGAAGATCTCGTCATCACGGAAGAATCGCTTGAGCTCGATCTCGGCATTGGAAGTCGAGTCGCTGGCATGAACGATGTTCTGCTGATTGCTCATCGAGTAATCGCCACGAATGGTGCCAGGGGCTGCTTCGCGGCCGTTGGTTGAGCCGGTCATGGTGCGTACAACTTGTACGGCATCGCGTCCTTCGAGGGCGAGTGCAATGACGGGAGATGTCTGCATGGAGGCAGCAAGGGCAGGGAAGAATGGGCGATCAACGAGGTGGGCATAGTGCTCGCGCAGAATCTCATCGGAGAGCTGCATCATCTTCATACCTGCAATGCGGAGTCCGCGGCGCTCAAAACGGTTCACGATCTCGCCAATCAACTGACGCTGTACGCAGCTGGGCTTGAGTAATACGAGGGTTTTTTCCATATTGGTAATGATTTGATGGGTGAGGTATTGATTGTTGTTGTTTTGTGGTGACAAATATAAATATTGTTTTTGAGATAATTGAGCATTTAAGACAGATTTTTTCAATTATCACAACATTTGACCATTTTTTTGCATCAAATTTTCGGATAAATGCAAGCGGAGTTGACAAGGTTGGGGATGATGGATGTGTTTTGATGGTACTGTGCTATTTTCTGAAAGCATTATTTGGAGTAATGGATGTTTTTTCGTTTCTTTGCAGCATATAAAAATATACAAATATGAAAGAACCGAAAACATCGGAGACTGCAATGGTTAAGCAGAAGGCTCCAGGATTGAAACAGATTGAGTTGTGTGCCGATGGAAAATACCGTTGGATCTATGAGTTCAACATGTTGAAGAACCCAACTATCTTTTTCACGGTGCTGAACGTTTTTGGTGTGATCATTCTGATTCAGGTGTTATTCATCGTCATTTTGGAGCTCAAAGATGGTAGTAATTTGCTTGATTTGTTGAAGTCAGCGGGTACGACAGCTCTGGTCATGCTGGCTATCTTCTTTGTGCTGACGCTGCTGGGTTATCTGGTGGTTGCCGCTCGCTACAATTGGAAATACGTGGTGTTGTTTGAGATGGACCACGAAGGCATCTTGCATAGGCAATTGAAAGACCAGGTGAAGAAAGGCCAAGCGTTGGGCTGGATTACTGCGTTGGTGGGTGCGGCAGCAGGAAGCCTCTCTGCGACAGGTGCAGGAATATTGGCTGCTACCAAGGAGTCGAGTTACTCAACATTTTCGGCCGTGCGAAGCGTAAAGCCTTATCGTTGGCGTCATGTAATCAAGGTGAACGAGCCGTTCTGCCTGAACCAGATTTATGTGGATGAAGATTTCGATTTTGTTCTCGACTTCATCCGTTCACATTGCCCGAAGGCAAAGTAGTCTGCAATTTTTTTATTCAAAAGGCAAAATATTATGGTTAATCAGAACTCCGAGTCTCTAGCCCTCAAGACCGAACCGACAAAACTGAAGCAGATTGAACTCTGTGCCGACGGTAAATACCGTTGGGCATACGAGTACGATATGTTGCGTAACCCCAGTATCCTCTTCGTGGTGCTCAAGATCTTCGCCTACCTCATCTTGGGAATGGGGTTGCTCATACTGATCTTGGGTCTTTTCGACGGAAGCGATTTCGTTGAAACCCTTTTGTTCTCTGGCAAGCTGATGCTGGTTCTCGTGGGCATCTTTCTGTTTCTTGCCATAGTGTCCTATCTGTTTCTTGCACTCATCTTTAACAGGAAATATATGGTGCTTTTCGAGATGGACGAGAATGGCATCCTGCATCGTCAGATGCAGAAACAGGTGAAGAAGGCCGAGGTATTGGGATTCATTACTGCATTGGTCGGACTATTGGCAAAAAGACCCACGACGGTAGGTGCCGGACTTTTGGCGGTCACCAAGACCTCCAGCTATTCTACTTTTTCGGCCGTGCGAAGTGTGAAGGCATATCGTTGTTGGCACCTTATCAAGGTGAATGAGCCCTTCTGCCTGAACCAGGTGTATGTGGATGAGGATTTCGACTTTGTCTATAACTACATCCGCTCGCATTGTCCGAAGGTGAAGTGAACTTAGAGGATGCGACGCAGCAGGTGGTAGGCGAGGTAGAGCCGGTAATGAATGCGGAACATCCAAGGCTTATGTTCGTTCTGCCCGCCTTGTGAGGTGTTGCCGGCGTGGCGACGGTAGTAGATGAGAGGCTCGTCGAGCACTTTGGCTTTTCCGATAGCAGCAGCGCAAAGGAAGAGCCAGTTGTCGTGGGTACAGAGCAGATGATCGGAAGGGAAGGGGAGAGCCTTGGCAAGCACCTCCTTGCGGATGGCAAGACAGCATCCGAGGAAACTGAATCGAATGAGATTGCCGGTGAGGTTGCGAAAGATATGTCCCTTGATCTGGTAATAGGAAGGAGCAATGGTTTTCAGATGGGCATCGGTGACAATGGCGTCGTGTGCCACAATCGAATAACCTTCGTCACGAAGATTGTGGACAATAGTCTCGACCTTGTTGGGTAACCACACGTCATCCTGGTCACAAATGAAGATATAGTCGCCCTGCGCATATCGCAGGGCGTTTTCGAAATTGGCCGTGTAGCATCGCTGGCTTTGGTTGCAAACGATGCGTATGCGCGGATCACCAAATGCCCTGACGACATCGAGAGTGCCATCGGTGGAGCCGTCGTCTGACACGATGATTTCATCATTGTCAGACAACTGCGCACATATTGAGGCAAGTTGCTCGGTGATATAGGGTGCACCATTGTAGGTGGCTATGCAGACAGAGATCATCCGGAAGGGTTAGGGGAGGGGTTCTGAAGGGTTAAGAGGGGTTAAGAGAGGTTCTGAGGGGTTAAGAACAGCCTCCCAGATGGATTGACGCCGTTGGGCGAGCACCTTGCGGGAGTATTTCTCTTCAAATATGCGGCGAGCGCCGGTGGTGAGACGCTGGCGCAGCTGGTCGTCGCGCATCACACGTCGTAGGGCTTCGGCAAACTGTTCAGGAGTATCGGCAATGAGGCACGCTTCGCCATTGGGGAACTCGATGCCTTCGACACCCACGGAGGTGGTGATGATGGGAGCACCGAGAGCAGCAGCCTCAAGGATTTTCATACGCATGCCACTACCTGAGAGGATGGGAACAATCATGATGCTGTTGTTGGCCACCATGTCGAGACGTTCGACGAAGCCAAGGAGGTTGATTTTGACATTGCTGAGGTTGACATGGCGCACCCATCGTTCGTCCCAGCCTTTGCCCACGATATCGAGGCTGCGTGCCAGACCACCTTTCTTCCAGTTGATACGTGGAGCCACCTTGTTGAGGAACCATTCCATGCCCTCGAGATTGGGCGTATGACTTGTACCACCCACGAAGACGACGCGTCGGTTCCATTTGTTATAGTTGAGTGTCGGCGTATTGATGGCAAGGGTTGAGGTGTAAAGTGGGACGGTGAGACCGACGTTTGCAAGTTGCTGGCGATCGACATCGGTAACGGTGACTACGGCATCGTACTTGTTGCAGTCGCGTATTTCCTCCATCTTAATGAACTTCTGCAGGCGTGCTTCCTTACGGCTGAGACTGTAGGGTTGGAGGAAGCGGTCGTTGCGCACAAAGCGCAGTTCGTGGTGAATGAAGATTTTTTTGAGTCCTTTGGGCAGGATGTCCGCCATCTTGAGATATTGGTAGAATTCTACCTGGAAGAGGTCGGGTTTCTTTTCGTTGATGATTGAGTTGACAAAACGTTTGAAGTCACCCGTCATATAATAACCATAGTGCTGCAGGATGCGGTCGATCTGAAAACGGCGGTTGTCGGCACGGAACTTGAGGTTGAAGGCGCGACGAGCCTTGTCGAAGAAGAACCGTGGATGGATGAGCTGTCGTCGGTAGGGATAAGGGCGCAGATCGACGTCGGGCCACAACTGCTGCAGTTCGCGCATGGCTGTGCGGGTGTTGTCGGCGTTTTCGGGAAAGATGAGCGTGATGTCATTATCGTTACGTAGCTCCTCAATCATATTGAATACGCCCTGTGCTCCGCCCGAGGTGAGCGGATAAGGGAGAACGATGGAGGCGATAATGACTTTCATTGTTTCAGCAGCATGATGAGCTTGAGCGAAAGGTCGAAGAAGATGATCTTGGCGGCTCCGTTCTGAGCAATGTCCTTTTCGGCTTGTGCCAGTTCGTTCATGATGCCTTCGACGTTGCGGTGGTTGACATAGAGATGGAAGCGCGACGAGAACTGTGCCTCCTGGTCGTCCATGTAGTTGACGCTCTGCCCTTCTGGCATGGACACATTGAGAATGAAGTTCTCGCGGATCATCGACTGTGCATACTGCAGGAAATCCTGTTGGCGTTGCCTTCCTAGGCCGGCCATTTCGACACTCCAATCGCGCATGTCGAAAATACGACGCATATAACTCAGGCGCATCATGGCGCAGAACTTGTCGAAGAAGTACTGACGCTCGTCGGGTTCGATGCGTGGCTGCATCCAGCATGGGTCAAGGGGAGGAATGTTGAGGCGTTGGCAGCGGCTGAGAATGGTGCCAAGTACATGGTCGGGATCGTTGCTGACCAGCAGGAAGAACGTCTTGGGATAAGGTTCCTCGATAATCTTAAGCAACTTGTTGGAAGCGGTTTCGTTGATCTTTTCTGGCAGCCAGATAATCATCACGCGCTTGTCACTCTCGTAGGGTTTGGTTGAGAGGATGCGGATGATGCTCGATGCCTCGGCCTTGTAGATCTGCGCGTTCTTGCCTTCGTCGCTGATGAACTTGACCCAATCGGTATAGGTTATGTCGGGGCGACGCAACAGTATGTCGCGCCACTCGGCGATGTAGTCGAGGCTGACGGCGGAGTCGTCGCCCGACTGGCCCTTGCGGTTGACGACAGGAAAAGCGAAGTGGAGGTCGGGGTGCTGCAACTTGTGGATTTGCAGACAGTGGGGACAACGTTCGCAAGGCTCGCCGTCAGGTGTATGGTTTTCGCAAAGGATGTACTGGGCAGCAGTGAGAGCCAGCGTCAAGGCTCCCGAACCTTCACGTCCGGATATCAACAAGGCATGAGGCATGCGGTCGTTGTCGATCGCATCCCTCAATTGCTGGGCAGCAGCCTGCTGACCTGTGATATCCTTGAATAACATTTACTTTTCCTTGATTATGCCATGACGATAGGCCATGAGCAATTTCTGAAGATTATCGATCTGAAGTTGCAGATCCTTGCCAAGGTCGATGTCGCGAACGTAGATACGGTTGTACTTGAAGTCTTCGAGTTGGACGTGCGAATGCACATCGACACCTTCGACAATGGCTTTCTCGCGCGACTCAAAGTGCTCATGTTCGACGAGTTGGAGACCATGACTGTTATAGATGAGCGTGTAGCCTGAGATGCCGGTGGTGGCATGATAGGGTTTGGAGAAGCCTCCATCGATGACCAGACGGATGCCTTCGGCACGGATGGGCGACTCACCCTTGTTGGTGCGCACGGGCACATGACCATTGATGATGTGTGCACTGTTGTTGTCGAGACCGAATTCGCGAAGGATGGTCTGGCAGACTTCCTTGGTGTTGGCAAGTTCGAAGAAGGCACCTTTCTTCTCCTTGTAGAGTTCCTTGTCGTTGATAAAGTAACGTTCGAAGGTGGTCATCTTGTCCTTGTTGAAGAGCGGCGATTTGGGACCACACCAGAGGTAGAGCATATAGTCGAGTGCATCTTGATGATGCTTGTCGCCGCCTGTTGGGAAGTAGGCATCGCGTATCATCTGGTCAATCTTGTCGAAGAGGGCGCGACCATGGTAAGTCTGTCCGTCGATCTCGACGTCTTCGAACGTGCCGTCGGGGTTCATCGGAATGGCGGCGTGGAAGAGGAGATTGCCATTGCGCACAAGGTAGAGAGAGCCCCTTTGGTAGAGCAGACGCAGATGCTTCTGAAGTTCGGCCGAATTGCGGAACGAGTGAGCAAGCTGGTCCATAACCTCCTGCTCGCGAGTGCAGAGCTGGTAGGGGTCGGAGACGTTGAGCAGCGATGGCAGGTTCTTGTCGAGCAGTTCATAGACCTTGCCGTTGAGTGTGATAGTGCCTTCTTTGGGATCTATCTTGTCGAGCATAAGTCGGTCATCCATATGGTATTCGGGATGACGACGAATGATCTGACCTTCGAGTTTGAACTGGATGATGGAGATGGCCTTGTGCATCTTGGCCATCAATTGAGCAGAACGCTTCAGGCGCGGATTGTTGTTGAAGTCCTTGGTCTGCCAGATGGTGCAAGGATCATCGCCATAGACCTCCATGGCGAGGTTGGCGAGAGGTAGGAGATTGATGCCGTAGCCTTCTTCGAGCGTCTCGACATTGGCATAACGGATAGAGACACGGAGCACCGATGCAATGAGCGCAAGATTGCCGGCAGCTGCTCCCATCCATTCGATGTCGTGGTTGCCCCACTGAATGTCGAAGTTGTGGTAACGTGTTAGAGTGTCCATAATTTCCCAAGCGCCGGGGCCACGATCGAAGATGTCGCCAACGATGTGGAGAGAGTCGATGATGAGGCGGTGGAGGAGATAGCAGATGGAGATGATGAGCGCCTCGCTGCGTCCCACTTCGACTACCGAATTGATGATGGCATTGTAGTAGTCTTGGCGGTCAGGTTCTGCCTTAGCCTCGTTGAGGAGTTCGGTGATGACGTAGGCGAACTCTGGGTCGAGGAGTTTCTGGAGTTTCGAGCGCGTGTATTTGTGATTGACGAAACGAGCGAGTTCGACCAGCTGATGGATGGTCATGCGGTACCAGTCGTCGAGGTCTTCGGGCTTCTGCTGGCGCTTTACGAGTTCGAGTTTCTCTTCTGGATAATAGATGAGGGAGCAAAGTTCGCGCTTGTCACTGTCGCGCATAGCCATACCGAAGATGTCGATGACTTTGCGACGTATTTGTCCGGAAGCGTTGCGCAGCACGTGATTGAAAGCGTTGGCTTCGCCATGGATATCGCTCAAGAAGTGCTCGGTACCCTTCGGGAGGCTCATGATGGCCTGAAGGTTGATGATCTCGGTCGAGACACTATTGATGGTCGGGAATTTTTCGCTCAAGAGCTCAAGATATCGCTTGTCTGCTCTGACTTCTTCAATAGTAAATGGCATGTCGAAATGATTATTTATTCAACGAAATCAAGGAAAACATTTAAGGACGAATGTCGGAAAGTTCGCTGCAAAGATAACGTTTATTTTTCTTTTGACCAAATTTTTGATTCAAAATCTACCTAATGCCTCGCAAACTACGTAGTTGGAGCCGCCGATGAACACGATTCCGGGGTGTTCGAGTGCAGCATCGAGCGCTTCGTTGATGGAGGGGAAGACTTGTCCGTAGAGGCCAACAGAGGCTGCCCGACTTGCCAATTGTTCGGCAGGTAGCGCTCTCGGTGTAGGAGCATTGCACCAGTAGTAATTGACATCTGCACCTGGGGAATTGCTCGGGGGAAGCATACGAAGCACGGTTTCGATGTCCTTGTCGCTGACCATACCGAAGACGATTTGTAGCGGGTGTCCGGCCTGGTGGAGTGCCATGAGTTGTGGCCCAAGATAAGCAAAACAACCGGGATTGTGTCCCGTATCGCAGAGTACACGAATAGTACCGTCGGCATTGGTTTGCAATGTCTCCCAACGGCCGCGCAGATGGGTGAGTGTTACCACATCACGGAAGCCTTGCTGGAGGGCTTCTGGTGAGATGTTGAAACCTATTTGGCGCAATTGATGTACAGCGGTGATGACGGTGTTGGCATTGCGTGGCTGGCAATCACCGCACAACGGACACTGGAGGGTGCCGTCGTCGGCAGTCTCGTATATATTATAGAATGTGTGATGTCGAACCCAAGGTATCTGCGGACGGTCGCAGGCGAAGTCGAGTACGGATACCTGTCGGAGTTGGGCATTTTGTTCGAAGGTGAAGCGAACGCGTTCGTCTTCGCATTCGCCGATGACACATGGCACGCCCTGTTTCATAATGCCGGCTTTCTCGGCTGCAATCTGTGGCAACGTGTCACCGAGGAACTGGGTATGGTCGAAAGAGATATTCGTGATGATGCTGAGCATTGGCTGGATGATGTTGGTCGAGTCGAGACGACCGCCCAATCCCACTTCGATGACTGCGACATCGACCTCGCGATCTGCAAAGTAGCAGAAAGCCATCATGGTGGCCAGTTCGAAGAACGAAGGCTGAAAGTGCACCAGTGAATGCGAATCATCGGAAGATGAGGTTTCACTGGGCGCCCACTTTTCGACCCAATCAATGACATACTGCTGTTCGATGGCTTCGCCATTGACGCGTATGCGCTCGCTGAAATCAACAAGATGGGGTGACGTAAAAAGCCCCACGCGATAGCCTGCAGCTTGCAGGATGGCGGCCAGCAGATGGGATGTGGAACCTTTGCCGTTGGTCCCTGCAACGTGGATGGTGCGATAGTGTCGATGTGGATGGCCCAAGAGGTCGTCCATGGCTTCGCAGCGTTCGAGTCCGGGCTTATAGGCATGGGCTCCCTGACTCTCGAATACCGGCAACTGGGCATAGAGGTAGGAGAGGGTCTCGGGATAGTTCATTTGCAAACAGTTTTTAAATTGGGCTGCAAAGATACGTACTTTTTTTAAATTATCGTCAATTTTCTTCAAAAAATTTGGAAGTCTCGTTTTAAAGCGGTATCTTTGCACCCACATTATAGAGTAATTATGGGATTTTTTGATAAGTTCTTCAAGAAAGAAAATAAAGAAACGCTTGACCAGGGCATGCAGAAGACCAAACAGGGACTGTTTGAGAAAATTGCGCGTGCAGTAGCTGGTCGTAGCACTGTGGATGACGACGTGCTGGATGACCTTGAGGAGGTACTCGTGACCAGTGACGTGGGTGTGGATACTACTTTGCGCATCATCGAACGCATTCAGGCACGTGTAGCCAAGGACAAGTATGTCGGCACTGGCGAGTTGAATGAAATCTTACGTCAGGAGATTACTGCACTTCTGGTAGAGAACCAACGCGAAGAGCTCGATGGTTTTACGGTGAAGGAAGATGCTAAGCGACCTTATGTTATGCTCGTGGTGGGCGTAAATGGCGTGGGCAAGACCACAACCATCGGCAAGCTTGCCTATCAGTTCAAGAAGGCAGGCAACAAGGTGGTGTTGGGTGCTGCCGACACATTCCGTGCCGCTGCTATCGATCAACTGCAGATATGGGGCGACCGTGTTGGTGTACCCGTAGTGAAGCAGCAGATGGGATCGGATCCAGCTTCGGTGGCCTTCGATGCCGTGCAACATGCTGTGAAGGAGAACGCCGATGTGGTGATTATCGACACAGCAGGACGTCTGCACAACAAGGTCGGTCTAATGAACGAACTTGGCAAGATTCGCAAGGTGATACAGAAGGTGGTGCCTGAGAACAATCCTGAGGTGCTTCTTGTACTTGACGGCTCAACAGGACAGAATGCTTTTGAGCAGGCCAAGCAGTTTGCAGCTGTGACCGACGTGACAGCTCTTTGCATAACCAAGCTCGATGGCACAGCCAAGGGTGGTGTCGTGATCGGCATCAGTGACCAGTTGCAGACCCCTGTGCGTTATATCGGATTGGGCGAAGGAATGGAGGATCTCCAGATTTTCAACAACCGTGCTTTTGTAGATAGTCTTTTCGGCAAATAATTTCCAGACATTATAAACTGATGAAAAAGTTTGTTCTTTGCATCGTTGCAGTTGTGGCTCTTCAAGCTCAGGCACAAATGACGACTAACAATGGCGTCCCCTACCTGGAGGACCAGGCAGTGGATATGAGCCAGCAGTTTATGGATCCGACGAATACGTTGTTCTGCGCCGATTCGCTCGTCAGTTTTGATGTCACCACGGGGCGTGGTGTCCTGCAATGGAGTCGTCAGGAACTGCATCCTCGTCAGGCGTTCAATGCTAATGGATATTGGATTCTTCCCTTGCAGAACCTTGACTTTCCTGGTCCTGCTTACGACCAGAGTCCTCGTCTTGAGTTCCGTGTGGAACCCATCGATGCACGTACTTTGCGTGTACGTATCTTCACTAGTCCAATCATACCCATGGATGACCCTGATGAAGTGATGCTCGTCGAAGAACCTAAGGTCGATTTCTCGGCATGGAAGGTTACTTCGACTGATGCTTCCGTCACATACACTAGCAGCGAGGGTAGCCTTGAGATTCGAAACTACCCATGGCGACTGATATTACGCGACAAAAAGGGTAGGGAGTTGACCCGCAGTCGACACCTCAGCGACAACGATTCAACCCAGGTGAAGACGCAGCCTTTCCTTTTCGTGAAGCGAGGTTCGGATAATTCACGTAGCATTGAGCCCGTCTTCAGCCTCAAGCCTGGGGAGAAGATCTTTGGCTGTGGAGAGTCGGCTACCAGCCTTGATAAGGCAGGGCAGAAGCTCAACCTTTTCGTGGTTGATCCTCAGGGCCCCGAGACTCCCGACATGTACAAGCCCATCCCATTCTATTTCTCCAATCGTGGCTATGGTGTGTTCATGCACACTTCGGCTCCGGTGACAGTGGATTTCGGCAACAGCTACATCGGATCCACCCGACTGTTTATGGCCGATGAAGTGGCAGACCTCTTTTTGATGATCGGTTCACCCAAGCAGATTCTCTACGAATACACTTCGCTCGTCGGTCGTCCAGAGTGTCCTCCGCTTTGGAGTTTTGGTCTTTGGCAGAGCCGCATCTCGTATTTCACCGAGGAGGAAGGTCGTAGTGTGGCCAACAAACTGCGTGAGTTGAACATCCCTTGCGATGTTATCCATTTCGATACAGGATGGTTTGAGGTGGATTGGCAGTGTGACTACCAGTTCAGTCATAACTTCAAGGATGCTGGCAAGATGTTGTCAGATTTGAGACAACAGGGTTTCCACACATGTTTGTGGCAACTTCCTTACTTTACGCCCAAGAACCGTTATTTCAACTTCCTCGTTGAGAATGGACTTGCTGTAAAGAATCCGCGAGGAGGACTTCCGCAGGAGGATGCTGTGCTCGACTTCTCGAATCCCAAGACCGTCGAATGGTACCAGTCGCAACTGGAAGGACTGCTCCGTCAGGGCGTAGCCGTCATCAAGGCTGACTTCGGCGAGGCTGCTCCCTATTTGAATGGTGTCTATGCCAGCGGCAAGACTGGACTCTACGAGCATAACCTCTATCCTGTTCGCTATAACAAGGCAGCCTACGACATCATCCGCAAGACCAACAATGGAGAAGGCATCATCTGGGCTCGTAGTGCTTGGGCAGGCAGTCAGCGTTATCCGCTCCATTGGGGCGGTGATGCCGCTACTACCAATACGGGTCTGCTTGGCTCATTGCGTGAGGCATTGAGCTTCGGACTTTCGGGCTTCAGTTTCACCAGTGGCGACATCGGAGGTTTTGTCACCAAGAGCCCTGAAAACCTCTACCGTCGATGGATGGCCTATGGTATGCTCACCAGCCATAGTCGTGTTCATGGCGTGGAGACTGAGCCTTGGCTTTACAATGACGACTTCGTGAATTATTTCCGCGAGTGCTCAGAGATGAAGTACAAGCTCATGCCCTATATCTATGAACAGGCAAAGCTATCTGCCAATGCCGGATTGCCGATGCAACGCGCCTTGTTGCTCGAATATCCCGATGACCCTGGCGCATGGCTCATAGAAGATGAATATCTGTTGGGTGAAAGCATGCTCGTGGCTCCGATGCTTGAAGAGGGTGCTGGTCGAGACGTCTATTTACCTGGCAAAGATCGCTGGGTAGACTATCAGACAGGCAAGACCTATGGCCCAGGATGGAACTACATTGAGTGTGGTCACCTTCCCATTGTGGTTCTTGTCAAGAAAGGTGCTACCATTTCCACCGTTCCTGTTGCCCTGAGCACGGAGTGGATCGATTGGAAGAAAGTGACTAAGAAGAAGTATTGATTTGACAATATGATAAAGCATCGCATCGATCTCATCACCTTAGGTTGCAGCAAGAACCTTGTGGACAGCGAACGCCTGATGGCTCAGCTGGCTGCCGTTGGCTACAAGCTGCATCATGACCCCGAGGATCCGAAGGGAGAGATTGTCATTGTCAATACATGTGGGTTCATTGGTGATGCAAAAGAGGAGTCGATTAATACAATTCTTGGCCTAACAGTCCTTAAGAAACGTCGAAAGATAGGCAAAATCTTCGTCATGGGTTGCCTTTCGGAACGCTATCGCAAGGAACTGATGGACGAAATTCCCGAGATTGACCGAATCTACGGCAAGTTCGACTGGAAAGGGATTCTCTCGGATTTGGGTCATTCGTGGGACGATAATCTTCGTGCTTACCATTTCCAAACTACACCCTCGCATTATGCTTATGTGAAGATAGGTGAGGGCTGTAATCGCCACTGTGCCTATTGTGCCATACCAATCATTACAGGCCTCTACAAGAGTCGTCCGATGGATGAGATTGTTGACGAAGTGAAGCAATTGGTAAGCCAAGGAGTGCGTGAGTTCCAGCTCATTGCCCAGGACTTGACAGGTTATGGCTATGACCTCTATGGAAAGTACAATATTGCCGAGTTGGTTCAGCGATTGGCCGATATTCCTGGTGTGGATTGGTTGCGTCTGCATTATGCTTATCCGAACAATTTCCCGATGGATTTGCTGCCTGTGATGGCCCGCAATTCGAATGTCTGCAAGTATCTTGACCTTGCATTGCAACATGCCTCGAACCATGTGCTCGACCGTATGCTTCGACATATCAGTTGTGAGGAGATAGAAGAGCTCTTGTCTGAAATACGTCGTCAGGTACCTGGTATTCATATACGCACCACTATGATGGTTGGCTTCCCAGGCGAAACGGAGCAGGACTTTGAGAAACTGAAAGAGTTCGTTCGCCGACAGCGTTTCGAACGTATGGGCGCTTTCGCTTTCAGTGAAGAAGAAGGGACCTATGCTGCGCGACACTATAAGGATGATGTTCCTCCTGAGGTAAAGCAACAACGTCTTGATGAGCTGATGGAACTGCAACAGGAGATCAGCTTGCAGTGTCAGGAGGAGAAGATCGGAAAGGTGTTTCGCGTCATCATTGACCGTCTCGACGGAGAGTATTACGTTGCACGCACCGAATTCGATTCTCCCGAAGTCGATCCTGAGGTGCTGATACCTGTCGATTCATTGCCTACCGAGTCTTCGGGTTACGATGACAAAGTAAAGGTTCCCATTGCATTGACTCCTGGCACATTCCAGCAGGTACGCATCACTTCTGCTTCGCCTTATGAACTTATGGCAGAGCTCGTGAATTCGAAATAAATTATCAAAAAAATAATCGGAGTGCTCGGAGTATTCGGAGTATTCGGAATAAACCCTTAAAAGTCAAAATTATTTGTAATCATTATGAAATGTATCGTTGATATCAACGACAACATCGTGGTAAGGAACGAAGCCAATCCCATGCAGATGCTTCGTCTTGAAATGTCACGTTTCTATTGCCGCTTGTTCGAAACCACTCGCGACCAGAGTCGCGATTATTTGGATGAGATCCTCAGATGGACCGACGATAATCTTGAAAACTACGACTACGTCTCGAATAACCTCATGCATTTCACGGCAGCCCGTCGCCGTTATTACGGGTTCAAGAGATAATTGATGAAGAGACTTTCGGCGCTCATTTCAGCGTTGGTGTTGGTCTTCACCTCACTGACGGCCCAGATAAATACTGACCGTGTGCTTGCCATCGGCCGCAATGCCCTTTATTTCGAGGACTATGTGTTGTCGATACAGTATTTCAATGAGGTCATTGCCGTCAAGCCCTATTTGGCTGACCCTTACCTCTATCGAAGCATAGCCAAGATTTATCTGGATGATTACCTGGGCGCTGCCCAGGACGCTTCGGCTTGTATTGAGCGCAATCCTTTCCTTGTAACTGCTTGGCAGGTGCGTGGCATCGCTCGTCAGAATCTGAAGGAGTATGACGGAGCAATAGCCGACTTCGAGCAAGGTCTGAGTGTACAGCCCGAGAATAAGGTCTTCCTGCGAAGTCTTGCCGTGTCGTATGCCTTGAAAAAGGACTACAGACGTGCCGACAGCTGCTTCAATCATTTCATCGAGCTCTTTCCCAACGAACCGACGGCCTATCTCAATCGTGCGCAGTTGCAGATGGAGATGGGTGATAGCGTCAAGGCATTGAGCGACTTGGACAAAGTCATCGAACTCGACAAGGGAAATGCCTATGCCTATGGAATGCGCAGTATGATTCTTGCGCAAAACGAACGTTATAAGGAGGCGCTTGACGATATGGACCATGCCATTCGTCTCGATCCTGAACAGAGTGCGTTTTACAACAATCGCGCTATGATCCGTTACAACTTGAACGACTTGCGTGGTGCAATGAGCGACTATGACCAGGCACTCGAACTGAAGCCCGATGAGGTGCTCTCGCTTTACAACCGTGGCATTCTGCGAGCTCAGATCGGTGATCGAAATCGTGCAATCAGCGACTTCTCTCGAGTCCTTGAACAGGAACCCGATAATACCTTCGCAAGTTACAATCGTGCGTTGCTGCGTGATGAAGTGGGCGACCTAAGTGGGGCCGTGGATGATTATCAGAAAGTGTTCGACCAGCATCCCAACTTCTTCCCGGCACTTTATGCACGAGCAGAAGATTTGAAGAAATTGGGTCGAAACAAGGAGGCTGACCAGGATTTCAAGCAGGCATTTACCGTAGAACAGCGCGTGATGAGAGAACGAGACCAGCGCAATCAGCGTCGTCAGCAGATGCAGGCCGAAGGCGTACAGAACCCTGATAGTGTTCTGATGGCTGAACATTTGGTTCAGGATGACGAACTGACCGATGAAGATCGTACCCGCAAGGAAGGCGATAACAATATCCGCAAGTTCAATCGCATTATGACTGCTTCGTTCGATGGAAATGAGTCGCGATACAACAATGCCACGCGTGGACGTATTCAGGACCAGCGATTCACCGTCGAGATGCAGCCGATGTTTATCCTCTCTTACTACGAGAAGAGTGACGGAGTGCGCCAGAACATTTATTTCGAAAAGACATTGTCGGACTTCAACCGCGCCGGACTCCTGAGCCGACGCCTCAAAGTCGTTTGTCAGGAGCCTATGCTTGATGAGACACAGGTACAGGCGCACTTCGCTTCGATTGATAATTATTCCCGCATCATTGCACAGGGCGGCTCCATCATCAGCTATTTCGGTCGTTCGCTCGATTTCATGTTGGTGCAGGATTATCAGTCTGCCATCGAAGACCTCAATCAGGTGCTCTATCGTAAGGATAACTTCATCCTGGCTTATTTCAATCGTGCCGTGATACGTTTCCGTCAGATTGAGGTCACTGAACATAGTGGAGCCGTATCTGCGTCAGGTAGCAGCCAGCAGATTGTCGATGAGGACCTTCGAAATTCGGCTATCCGTCAAAACAATGGCACCACCATTCGCTTGAACCAGAACTCAGCACTCTCCGGTCAGGATCAGATTCGTCGTCAAGCAGAACAGTTGCAGCGTCAGCGTCGTGTGGAGTGTGAGATGTGCTTGCGCGATTTGGACAAAGTGATCGAGCTGTCACCCACATTCGTATATGCATATTTCAATCGTGCGTATATCTCTTCCAAGTTGTCGAACTTCGATACTGCGCTCGAAGATTTGAACAAATGCATAGAACTCTATCCTAACTTTGCTGAGGCCTACTATAACCGTGGATTGATACTGCTGCGACAAGGTAAGTCGAAACAGGGGATCCAAGACCTCTCTAAGGCTGGAGAATTGGGCCTTGTCCAGGCTTATTCGGTGCTCAAAAGAGCGACAGCAGAGTAATGCTTAGGTAAATCAATAATCTCAAATATTATATATATGCAACAGAAAATCATCATTCTGGATTTCGGGTCGCAGACGACACAGCTTATCGGCCGTCGCGTGCGCGAACTCGACACTTTCTGCGAAATTTTGCCTTATAACAAGTTTCCAGTAGGTGATGAATCGGTTATCGGTGTTATCCTTTCGGGATCTCCCTTCTCGGTGCATGACCCTGAAGCCTTTAAGGTCGATCTCTCGCAGTTCGTTGGTCGTATCCCTGTTTTGGGCATCTGCTATGGTGCACAATTTATCAGCTATGCTGGTGGTGGAAAGGTTGAGAAGGCTGACTCACGCGAATATGGACGTGCCAACCTTTGCGAGTTCGATGGTGCTAACCCGCTCTTCAAAGGCTTCGAACCCAATAGTCAGGTGTGGATGAGCCATGGCGATACCATTACCGCCATTCCCGAAGGATTCAAGTGCATCGCTTCGACCGCCAATGTGAAATATGCTGCCTACGCCAGCGAGTCGCAGCCGGTATGGGCTGTCCAGTTCCATCCTGAGGTATTCCATACCATTCAAGGAACACAGCTCCTGAAGAATTTCGTCGTTGACATCTGTCACTCCAAGCAAGACTGGTCGGCAGCATCGTTTGTCGATACCACTGTGGCTGAACTCAAGGCGCAAATAGGAGAGGATCGTGTGATTCTGGGTCTTTCAGGAGGTGTGGATTCCAGTGTTGCCGCCGTGCTCCTTAATCGTGCTATCGGCAAGAACCTGACCTGTATCTTCGTCGATCATGGTATGCTGCGCAAGAACGAGTTCCACGATGTGATGCACGACTATGAGTGTCTTGGGCTCAATGTGATTGGTGTGGATGCATCGAAGAAGTTCTTTGCTGACCTGGCAGGAGTGAGCGATCCTGAACAGAAGCGCAAAATCATTGGCCGCGACTTTATCGAGGTATTCAATGCCGAGGCAAAGAAGATTGAGGATGCCAAGTGGCTTGCACAAGGTACCATCTACCCCGACCGTATTGAATCGCTCAATATTACGGGCAAGGTCATCAAGTCGCACCACAACGTGGGTGGATTGCCCAAGGAGATGCATTTGTCTCTCTGCGAGCCTCTCAAGTGGCTTTTCAAGGACGAAGTACGTCGCGTTGGCCGTCAGTTGGGCATGCCCGAGCACCTTATCACCCGCCATCCGTTCCCCGGTCCAGGTCTTGCTGTCCGTATCCTGGGAGACATCACTCCCGAGAAAGTCCGTATTCTGCAGGATGCCGATGACATCTACATTCGTGGTTTGCGTGAGTACAAGGTCAAGCTCTCTGGTGAAGAGGCTCGACGTGTTCTCGCCGCTGGTGTCCCTGCCGACATGAAGGATGGTGAGATTGAGGTGTCGCTCTACGATCAGATATGGCAAGCAGGAACCATCTTGTTGAGTACTGTACGTAGTGTGGGTGTGATGGGCGACGAGCGTACCTACGAGCATCCCGTGGCTCTGCGCGCCGTGACTTCCACGGATGCGATGACTGCCGACTGGGCTCATCTGCCTTACGATTTCATGGCCAAGGTCTCGAACGAAATCATCAACAAGGTGCGTGGTGTGAATCGCGTTTGCTACGATATCAGTTCCAAACCACCGTCGACAATCGAATGGGAATAAGGTTTATTATTCCGATTCCTTGATTATCTCATCCATAAATCAATAGATTTTCTTACATTTTTAAGGTGGCAGTTCTATGACCTGAACTGCCACCTTAATCATGATTTATTGCCAACTCTCCCGTTCAAAACCATTGAAAAATAGAAAAAAATGATGAATTATTGAAAATTAACAGCCATTTTGTCTGTTTTGTCCCCAAAAATTATTATTTTTGCGCCCAAATTATTTATAAAAAATGCAAAGAATTCTATTGTTGTTATTTATAACGTTCTTTTCGATAAATGTCTGTCAGGCACAGTTCCGTGCGTTAAAAGACTTGTCTTGGTACCCGAAGTCGGGGCAGAACAAGTCGTATAATTCAGCTAGCGCTACTTCTGACAATGTGCTTGAAGATTTGAACAATGCGTTCAATGCCGGCAACTACCGTGATGTTGTATTCACTTATTACCCACAGGCTATCCAGGGCGGTTATCAGCGTAATAATTTGCTTTACAACAATACGCGTCGTGCATTGCGTCAGTTGATGCGCGATGATCCATCGTTGGCCAACTGGCGACAGATGCAGGCTCTCTACCATGAGCGTATCAAGAACCTGGGCAGCGATGATTATGACTATCGCAACAATCTGGAGACTACCTCATGGTGCGAAGAGCAGTTGCTGAACGAACGCCTTGCTGCACTTGCCTCGATGAACGATCGTTATCAGGATTGCTACAAGGTAGCTCTCGAACGTGTTCAGAAGGCTTCGGGAAAGATTGACCTCGCTGTCATCCTGCAGGGAATGTTTGCACCATTGAATCGCGCTCATGTCGCTAATAGTGATCTCGGCTCTTCACTCAACGACAGGTATCAGGAGATTCTCAACTACATTGACCAGTCGGAGCGTTTTATGGAGCAGGAGCATCGCCAGGATTATCTGACCTATTATCCCAGTACGATTATCGATCAGGTGCGTAGCGAATGCTTGCGTGTCATCAGCATCAACAAGGCAAAGAATTTGGCAGCTGCCCACGAAGAACAGGAGAAGGCTTCCGAAGCCTATCGTCAGGCATTCGAATTCTATCGCCAGAAGGATTATGTTAATGCCTTCAATACTGCTGGCGAGGGTTGGAGAAAATACCAGACTCCCGAATTCCGCATATTGAGGTCAAATATTCTTCAGAATTGCGCCAATGAGGCCACTTCGGCAGCCGATCGAGTGGCATACCTTTGCGCAGCTTACGAGGCTGGTCATGGATACGTGAGCCGCCAGACCATCAACCATATTCTCGAAGGACTGCGAGCCAACCTCTTTATGTCGGGCGTGGCTGGAAAGACGCATCGTACCTCCAGAAACCTGATTATCAATCAACGAATCTGGACCGTTGATGAGTTGAAAGAAAAGTCCTCTAATTGATATCGCTTATATATATAATATATGTATATACGTTCTTTCGTCGCTTGTCTTGCACTTTCGCTTTTGGGGGTAGGATCACTCTTCGCTGATGACGAACAGCTACAAGTGGCCGGAATCCCTGCATCTGCAAGAACGTCTGACGTTACAGACAAATACAAACAATTGACCTTTGGCCGTAGTGACTATAATTTCTGGTCACATTTCTCCCTTTCGACCAACTTCGTCGATTGGGCTCTCGTCATTCCCAATATTGGTCTCGACATTGACTTCGGTAACCCTAACCGCAAGTCCACATCTTCGATTTATTTGCAGCTCAAGGGTTCTCCTTCAAGCAAGGATTATCTGAAGGAGAAACTGTATGACCAAACGTCCTATAAATTTTGGAATGCACACGTCGAATGGCGATGGCACTGGTCATTCCGCCGTCATCCAGAACTCGTGAAGGGCCGTTTCTACTCGGGTCTTTATACCGAGTATATGAAATACACTATGAATACGCCACTCGACATCGTCGATCGTGACAAGTTGAAGGATGGTTGGGCTGGTATTGCTGGTATTTCTGCCGGCTACGATTTTCCGGGTTTCAACTACGATAATCGTCACTTCTTCCAGTTCCAGATTGGTGCCAATGTCGGAGCCTTTTATGCCGACTATGATGCCTATAGTGATGCTGGCAAGGAGTCGAGGAAACGAATTCTCCCCATGGTCACGGAGATTCGTTTTGCTATAGCGTATCGTAACCATAGTATCAGCCGCAAGTATTGGCAGCCCAACCTCGAACGCTATCGTCGTATCGAGGTCGAGGATGATGCTGCCCGAAAGCAGATTGATGAATATGCTGAGCAGTTCGAAACCGAACCCCTCACCATTTATGTGAAGCCGAAGAATGAGAATGACTCTACCTTCTCCGAGCCGGTAACATTCAATATGGTACGTCGTGAATTCGGTGAACGTTGTAAATCGCAGTATTTTCGTCCCGAAAGGCTGTATGAACTTGAAGACAACACCCGGTTCCCCATTACCGAGCCAAGCGACTACTATGTCATCGGATATAATCTGCCTATACGTGCTACCGACTTGGATTCGGAGGATACCGAAGCGCATTATGTTTTCCCGTTCCGCGTACGTTTTGCAGGATTCGAGCAGGCTATGGAACGCATGTTGAGTTACAATCGCTCGTTGCGCAGTTTCTTCCGAAGCAATGGCAATCGCCTCCCATCAATGAATATGGAAGCTGTCAACAGCACAGATTTTGTCACAAGCGCTACGATTGAGAATGTCCTTGAGATGCTTAATGGCAAATGGATGGGCGGTAAGCTTACTCGTGATGACGTGGAGACCATCTATTATCGCGAGGATGGTGAGTTCCATCCGATTAACGAGACGGAGATGAATCATCGTGGCACCTATGCGCTGGGGCTTAGATTCCATACGCAGGTATACGAGAATTACGACTCTATTACCACCCGCTTCAACCTGGAGCCTTATGTCGAGACCGACACTCGTACGCTCTACGAGCAGTTTGTCCCTGCCGTTACAAGCCGACAGTTCAACATTAACCATCCGTGGAAGAACGGACAGGAACGCCAGCTCACTAAAGACGATGTCCTGAAGATGTTGGCCGATGAAGGTTTCTATGGCTTTTCCGATGCAAATATCACGATCGATTCGATCCATTATGGCCGCAACTATGGAGAGGCAGATTTCGGCAAGGTGTTGCCGAAGGTTAAGTTCATCTATGTTGTTGAAGATTCATTAGGACTCGCAGCTGGCAAGGAATTCCATCGTGCTTGTCTCAATGGCTTGAATGCCCAGAATGGCACATGGAATCTTGAAATCCCCTTCCAGGTTACGCATGGACCTGTGTGCGAAGGCACATACGATGCTGAGGGTAACCTCATTCCTGCCGACAAACAGGAAGTAATCGATGACGTGATGCGTTGCTTGACCCGTGCCAACAAGAATTTGCGTCATTATACTATTGACAGAGCATGGATCGAAGATTATACATATACTGGCTTGCATGACATGGCTGGAGGAAAGAACAAGGAAAAGTGGACATTGCTGCGATTTGCTTATCGTTATGTCAGTGCTGATGGTCATGTTCGTTTGGCTCGTGCCCATGCCGCATATCGTATCAGAATTCCAAAGAAATGATAAGAATAAATAAAACAACATTAGCATCCTGCTTGTCGGTGACTCTGGCCGTTGCTTGTCTTGCGCTTCAACCTTTGCTCGATGACAACAGGCTGGCTGCACAGACCGTGGCCGTTCGCACTAATGCGTTACTTTGGGGAGCCGAAGCTGCAAACGTAGGCGTTGACCTCACGGTGAGTGAACATAGTACTGTCGGCATTACTGGCGTCTATTCGGTTCTTGACTCATGGATACGTGACACCAACCTCAAGGGGTGGCAGATTGAGTATCGCTACTGGTTCTCTCATCAACCCTTTCATCGCATGTTTGTTGGTCCTATAGCTGGTATTTTCCATTATACAGTCAAAGATGATCAGGACACCCAGACTTGTGTGCCTGCAGGCCTCAATGTGGGATATGCTTGGACACTTTCCACCCATTGGAATGTCGAGGCTTGCTATGGTGTAGGCTATCTATATTACAATCGTGCTTTTCGTGATGCTTCTGATATGATTTCGAAGTCGAATCATCACAAGTTCACTACAATCAATCTCGGTTTGAATCTATCTTATGTTTTCTAAGCATATTTTTAAGATTATTCGCTCTCTTATGACTTTATTCCACCCGCAGGTGCTGGGAGGATGGATGCGTATATCGGGGCTTCTTCTTTTGGTGTCGTTCTTTCGACCATCGGTTGTAAGTTCCCTTAATGCGCAATCACAATACGACCCGCTTTCGTTCGTCATCCTTAATGCCGAAGATCGTACACTCGTCGATGATTTGGGTCACAATTGGGATCCCGAGAACGGTGTATGGATGGGTTCTACACTCGGACTCCCTGAACGTAATGATCTGGATGTCTTCGTAACCAATGAAGTCTGTGCAGACTCGATTGTTGCGTGGAGCAAGTCGAATGCACCACGTCATCGTGATCTTGTTTCAGCTTTCGTCAACGAGTATCGTCAGCGTGGATGGCTCCTCCATCGTCATACGAGCGCCTACGAGCTTTCGGATGTCAACCAGATTGCCCAGGATATCTACAAGCAGTATCCCGAGGCTGTTGATTACTGGAACAATATGACTAGCGATGACCGTGGCATCTATTCAGTGGCAATCCTTCTTCACCCACAGGATGGTGGTGCCTTCGAGATTGTGGTACTTACTGAATCGATTACTAAGTACGATGGCGATGAGGCTAACTGTCCTATTTATTATAAGAATCGTACAGAACTCTCCAATGTCGAGACAACTCGTCAACGTACGCATTTCCGTCGTCAGCATGGTACAGCATCAAGTGATGGTACATGGTTGACCTTCAACGAAAATTTCCATATCGAAGGACCGGAAGACCAGCGTCTTGTGATAGACCGCGTAGTAAATACGTGTAACTTTGAGAGTGATCTCAATGTCGTAAAGTCTGATTTCCAGAATGCGCCTATGCAGTACGATTTGGCTGTGAAATACCTTGATATTGCTTCCCGTAAGGAGAATTTCAGCTATCGTTTGCGTCCTTTTGTCTATGCTGGCGAGGACTTCCAACGTCAGCTCTTTCGTCGTACTCGTGGCAATCTGCTTCGTGATACGTTGGAACATTATCGTGTCAATACCATCGCACATATGGAGGAGTTGAGCAACTGGGTAGAGTATCGTGAAGTTCAGCCCGACTCGATGTTGTTCCTTATTCCACAACCTTTGTGGAAACTTGTGCTGCGCTATCGTACCTTTGATAGAATTCGAGATCGTTTGCGTATGTCGGCACCTTGGATTCCTCTTGAGGTAACCGAGGAGGATACAGCGCAGGCGTATATAGCCAATACTCCATTCGATATTTTCTCCGAGTTCCAGGCTTATGTCGATTCTGGCCATGTCATTGCTGATCATCATGTCCTTACATCCGAACGTGACCTTGTCGAGGGATATGTCAGCCGACAGAATCAGATGAATCTCTACCCTGTACCAGGTGAGAGTCGTCGTGTACGTATCGAACATCGTGACACGCTTGCTAGCTCGGTCAAGCCTCTTATGCTCACGATGGAGCCTGTCGATACTGTATTGTCTTATCGTTGGCGCATGCCCGATCCTACTCGTTACTATCAGTTGCGTCACATCAGTTATCTGCATGATTTCATTCATGCCGATACCACGTCATCAATCGAGTGTGGCTGCGAGCGCCAGATGCCGTTGCAGTTCCTCAATATCTCTACTCAGAACGCAGAGTTCGATTGTCCTCCACGACGCAGCATCACAAGCGATCGCCTCGTGAGCTTCAAACCGCGTGCCCGTGGCGAACTTGTTGATGCGACTTACAGTCTTGCATTGAGTTTCGAGCTTCTTAGTACTGAGGTTAATCTCGATCTGGGCAATAACCGTGCTCAAATGGATAGTTTGGTGCAGAAGGCCTACGAGATTACACATGAAATGTATCAGCGCATCCAACAGGTGGGCATCGTGGGCATCTCGTCGCCTGAGGGTGGCCAGAGCATGAACCTTCATCTTTCGCGTCAGCGTAGCCTCAGCATCCTCAACCATTTGCGTTCAATGGGAGGGGAGGACTTGCAACATGCCAATTTCCATATTATCAAGGACTCCATTGCTCCTTGGAGCGCTGTGGCTGACATCATCGAGGCACAGCATCCCGAAAACACGGCTGCAATCAATCGTGTCCGCAGTGCTGTTGAGGCCAACCCCAACAACATGAAGGCGCAACAGAACATGATTGGTTTTACTTCACGTCAGCGTGATCCTGCCATTGATGCTGCTCTCGACCAGCTTCGTGAGGCACAGGTGACCTTCAGTTATAAGGCAGTGTTTGAGGCTTCGGAGGCTATGATCATCGACGAATTCCGTTCGGCAAAACGTTATGACAACTTCCCGCCCGACTATTACTATTGGATTCTCACCTCTAAACTCACTACTTATGAGGAGAAGGGCATGGTTGCCAAAGCATTGCTAAAGGCACGTGCATCCGATGTGCGTCGTTTCACTACCGATCAGCATCCTTCCAATAGCTTTGGACTTGTGCTTCCAATAGCTGCCAATTTCCTGGCTTTGGATAGCATGCGCAACGGCCGCTATAATCCCGAAATCCTTGCGCCTTTCATTAATAGTGATCTTTTCCAAGGTAATTTCGCATGTTATATGCAGAGCGATTATGATGTGCCTGTGAAATTCATCAATCTTGATGCCATCCTCTACAACCAGATTGTCACTCTCTACAATGTAGGTACACCCGAGGCCATCGATCAGGCATATACCCTCGCTGATATCTTGAACGAGACGCCTACGCTCTCCAGTCAGTTCCGCGAAAAGTATCACCCTGAACAGCTGGAGATATTGCTCAATAGCTATATGGGTCGTTTCCTTGACGATCCCGACCACTTGGAAATGTTGCGCAAATCCAACCTTCGCAACTTCTATGTGGCCAATATGGCTGATATGTATAGCAAATGCGACGGTGTGATTGATGCGCTTCAGACTGCGGAGAATTGCCACGAGCTTCTACAGCAGTGCGTCGATAGTTTGCAGGAACTCAAGCTGCGTTTCCCCGACGATCCTGCGGCGCTCTATTTCACAGCTATCACTCGCTTATGGCAAGCCGAGAGCATAGGTGGCGAGGATCGTGATGCCAATTTCGATTTGGCCATTGATGCGCTCGAGCAACTATTCAAGATCGATGTGCAGCCAACCTATATTTCCCGTCTCCAGGGTGATAGTTATGTACGTAACTTCTACCGAACTACTAGAAGCCGTAAGATGAAGCGAGATATCTTCCTCGAAGCTGTCGAGCAGTTCATCTCCAACACTTTTAAAGAATAGTATATGCTTCGGATTCCTAATAAACAACATTATGCCTTCGAAGGTTGTGTTCATGCCTTCGCTTGTGCATTCATTATACTGTCCCTCTGTTTGCAGGGACTGCAGTCGCATGCTGCAGTCCCCGTAACTGATGACGACAAATCGCCTGACATCAATGGCACCAATAGTGTCTCACTCGATGTCCCTTCTGTCCTTATTCGCAAATGGTACACTTCTCCCGATAAGAAGTCGTTTTTCAACGACAGGCATCATCGTTTGTTGCAAGGATGGTCGGTAGTAGGCTATTGGGCTCCTCAGCTCTCGCTGAGTCCCGGCAAGTATTCGTCGTTTGAGGTGTTGGGTGCAGGAGCAGGTGTTATCAAGGATTTCAACAAATCCTACGCGCTGCGTCTCTCTGGATCCTATTTGAAAAGTGGTATTCCTGCCAGCAATGCTGATGTCGAGCGTTATTTGGGCTCGGTTGATCTTCTTTGGAACTTCTCCAATAACTGGTTTGGGTATAATCCTGCTCGCAGTCTCGAGACTCTCCTCGTTGCCGGAGGCTCGTTCGGCGCAGTGAAGAGCGATGGTAGGTCTTCCGAAATGATATGGCAGGGACAATTGGGTGTTCAGTTCCGTAAGACCTTGTCCCCCCATGTTTCCGCATTTGTCGAACCCTTTTATTATGTGTCTGATCCCGATTATGATTACTATCAGAACGGTGCTGACTTCGATGATGGCGTCGGTTTGAAGACAGGCTTTTTGGTACGTGTGACCGAACCTCTTCGCGAAACACCATGGTTTGGTGGCTGGTATCATTCCGCCTGGTATGAGAACTGGTATGTTCAGAACCTCTTGGGCATAAATATCGCCAAGGAGAAAGGACTTACCGATAAGAACGATTTATCGAAATACAATCTCAATCTGAATATAGGCCATTGGGTGGCTCCTTCTTGGGGCTTCCAGGTAGGAGCTGTCGATCGTCAGCTTCTTTTTAAGGGCAACAATAATCGTCGTCAGACTTTTGGACGTCTCGAAGGCGTTCTGAATGTCGCAACGCTGTGGGATCAAGTCTCAGTCAAACGTATCGGTTTGACAGTATCTGGCGGTGCCGAATTGGGATACGAACGAAAGTATTCCTCCAAGAATTCACGCTCTTGGGAGCGCACTGATGGCTTTTATAGTGCAGTGACAGGTGCTGCCCAATTGAAGTATTTCATCAATTCGAATACCGCCCTTGTTGCCGAAGGTCGCTATTCTTCAGCGGGAGATGGCGCCAATGTGATTACGCCATCCATGGGCTTGGAATATTATAGGAATCACCAGTCCTGCTATAGTTTCTGGCGCAAAAAGGCACAAGCTGTTCACTATGAGAAAGTCCAGCAAGGATTAGGTGGTATCCTTTTTCTCAACAATTGGAATGTATTTCTCGAAGCGGCATTAAGTGTCGATCGTGCTTCCAATGTGAGTCGTTATCAGGTGCAGGATTTTGCTCCAGGTGCCGAATTTGGATTGGGTTTGCGTATCAACGACTTGCACTCGGTGCGTCTTAAGGAACATGCTATCTATCATAAGGCTGAACTTGATGGTTATCCTCAGTTCCAAAGTGAGACGAGTCTGGACTATATGTTCGACCTGACAAATTTCTGGATGGGTCTGGATCAATATCGGCGCTTTACAATGCGTCCATTTGTTGGTGGCGTTTATTCGGTTTCGAAATTTTCGAGTTCTTCGTCTTCGAAAGAGGAACCTTTGCATAGTTTTGGCTTTGATTTCGGATTCCAAAATTCGTTCCGTCTGAATGCTAACACGGAACTCTTTGTTGAGCCACGCTATTTGTATCTGCTTGACGATTTCAATCAGTGGAATTTGTCAGCAGGTATAGGATATACCATCGAGCGTCGGCAACAGATGCGCCATTTAATCAAGAAAGGAGTTCCTGACGTTCCTCCGCACTTCTATTTCCAAACGATGGGCGGTGTGCAAGTCGCTACTTCTAGACCAAACGAACTTTTCGCCCTTTCGAATATCTTAAGTGGACTTTTCAACCTCAGTTTTGGACGCTTGTTTGCACGTAATTTAGCCATTCAGACTACTTTGTTTCAGCAGAATGCTACCCAAAATTACAAGGATCAGGTCCATCGCCTTTATGGTATTCGTGGAGAGTTTGTGGCCGATGTTTTAGGAATGTTGTGGACCCATAGTCATGAACAGGGATGGGTTTGGACACTCCAAGGCGGTGGCGAACTTGCTTACAATACGTTTATTGATTATCCTTATTTCGGTATTACTGGTGCCACTCAGCTTCGTCGCCATTTGGGCAAGTCTCCATTTTGGGCTACTATCGAAGGCCGTCTTCAGGCACATTTTCCTAGAGCGCCAATTTGGTCCGGTGCAGCCGGTATCCATTATGAGCTTCCTTCTATCAAGCTGTGGAATAAAGGTGCTAATGGCACTTATGGAACCATCAACATGTATGGTTCAGGCTCAGAACATCCTTCGGATTTCTTCAGGAACTTGAAGAATGGAAATATTCAGATTGCTGGCACATGGTTCGATGCCGAGAAAATGGGCGTAGGAGTGGCTGTTGGTTATGACTTTGATGACATCAATGGTATACGCATCGGTTATGACTTCGCCAAGAGTTCGCAGACAACTAAACAGAAAGAAGCCATTAATTACAATGCCCTTTCGGCCGATTATATATTCGATTTGACTAACCTCTTGCTTAAGGCGAGGACGAAAGTATCCGAGGACTCTGACCCTACTGTTACAGCTGCTTCGTCAAAGTTCATTTCTCGATTGTCTGTCCGTCCATTTTTTGGAATCAATATCGGTATGCATAGTTTCGACTTTAACAAGCGTTATTATGACAAGGAGGCCAAAGCTTGGAAGTCCACCAGGATGACAGATGTAAACTTGGGGCTACAGACTGGTTTGAATGTTGGATATCTCATCACTCCAAATATCGTGCTGTTCCTCGAAAAGCGTATGCTCCTACTTTCCAATGACCCGTATTTGTCGCCCAAAGACAAGCACAATTTCCATGCTCTGTCATATGCGGGATTGAAGTATAGTTTCTGAAATTAACAATGATGGACTCACACATTTGTCCATTGTTGTTTTTACCCTTTTCTGCCCTCTTCATGTCAAAATGGCTCTCGTTGATATAAAAATACCTTGTTTTTGTATAAAAAAAACAAAAAAGTTTTGATATTTCAATAAATTCTTGTATCTTTGCCCTCGAAATATATCGATGATAAAAATGAATTTACAGCGTCACGCAGTCACCTTTATCGTCTTGGCTTTATTTGCTATGACAATGACGCCAATGGTGGCTCAGAATCTGAATACAAGCAACCTCACTTCTTCGCCATATAACCGTTATGGTTATGGACGCCTGGGTTCTATGGGTAATACGGTGACCCGCAGCATGGGCGATGTCGGTATTGCGATTCGAAGCAATCAATATACCATCCTTGCCAATCCTGCTTCACTAACTGCTATTGATACCCTCACGATGATTTTTTCGGTCGGTCTCGATGCCCAGTACGGAATGTATTCCGAAAATGGTGCCAATTCGCATAAGTGGGATGCCGGTTTCAGTTATATGTCCTTCCAAATGCCTCTTTGGAGGAATTTTGCAATGTCGCTTTCTTTCACGCCTTACAGTATGGTAGGCTACTATTATGGCACTTCTGATTCCGTTGCTATTCATTCTGCCACGGTTCGTCATGATACCTTGTCTTATTCAAGCCTTCATCAGGGTCTGGGAGGTGTCAACAATTTTATGCTGGGGATGGGTTGGCGTGTATTCCATAACAAGCATGTTGATTTCAATGTTGGTGCTAATGCAGGATGGCTTTTCGGAACAATCGAGCACGATGGCAGTCTCTCTACTTCGAGTCAAGCTACCAATACAAATCTTACTTACGAAGCCTCTGTGCGTGGACTTCTTCTTCAGTTCGGTGCTCATTACACCCAGCATATCAAGGCTAATCACAGCATCACAATAGGTGCAACATTTAGTCCACGTCTTAATCTGAGTGTCGATACGGAGACTTTGAAGTACAGCGCCGATACCATTTCACGCAGCGATCGTTATCGTAGCGCAGTTAAGTTGCCGATGAAATGGGGCGTAGGCGCCAGTTACAATATCGCACGTAAACTTACTGTAACGGCAGAATATGAGAAGACGATGTGGAATGATGTGGCTGGTCTTAATCCCGAGTTCCAGGCAGAGGAGGGCGTATTTAATACCACTCAACGTGTCGCTGCTGGTATTGAGTATCAACCCAAGGTACTTACCAACCGTTATTTCAAGATTTGCCGTTATCGTGCTGGTATGAGTGCCAAGTCCAATTACCTACGGGTCAATGGCAGTTCTCTGCGAGAATACACTGGTAATCTAGGTATGAGTATGCCAATCAATCGTCGCTCTGCACTCGATCTCGGCGTAGGTTATTCTACAGTTCGACCTAAGGATGGTAATATGGTCAAGGAAAACTATATTACTATCAACGTAGGACTTACTTTCAACGAGATGATGTTCTTCCGTGGACGTCTTCGTTGATGAGTAAATTTATGGCTTTTGACATACCCTGTTTTGCAGACTGGCAATTTAAACCAAAAGCAGACATTATGGTCATAACCCCGAAAGACAAAACTATCATCACTAACATAAAAACACCAAAAGTACAATGAAAACCTCTTTCAAATTTTTCGCTGGTGCTGTCCTTTCAATGGCAGTTGCCGCTCTCTCTGCTCAGACTCCTGAGATGTTGGAAGTGATGTGTGCCAACGGTGAAACCGCCGGTACCAACAATTCACTCTACAATGACTATTTCCCCAAGTCGGGTCCTGCCAAACCACTTGAGGCTTATGAACCTTGGAAGGCTCTCTATGATGCTGTTCCTAATTTCAACCTCGCTCTTTACCTCAATGGTGAGAAGATTCTAGTTGCAAAGTGCGACCAGGCCCAGAAGGGTGGAAACACTGCTGATCAAGAGCGTTTCGCCAAAGAGCTTCAGAAGCTTTGTGATGATCGTATTGCCAATGGTTTTGCTACAAAGACCGTGCCTGCAGAGGCTATTAAATTGAAGAAAATCGACTACTTCAAGAAGTACGATCTCGATGCAACCGATAAGGGTGTCTACGACCGTTATACCGAGGTTCTTCAGGAGTTCCGTGGCGGTGCTCAGCCTTACTACATTTCACAGTGGTGCACAAACTCTTTGAAGCTCGCCAAGTCGGGCCAGCAGGACAAGAATCAGTACATCGAGGACTACATGAAGTCTACTGAGTACCTCGACGAAGCGCTCGACCGCTATGTGCTCCGTTACAACGATGACACTACCAAGCTCGTTGCTGCTCGTGTGGCTGGTCAGGACACTGCTAAGCTCTTCCGTGCTGCTGAGGTTACCAAGGGTCTGATGAAGGGTGCTCGTGACAACAAACTCAATCTTACCTCTCTGTTCGCTCAGTCTGGTTATGCTGATGTCAACACCCTCGTCGAGATTTTTGCTCCCCAGGTTGAGGAGAAGAAGACCGACCTTGCTTTCTTGACCAACGTGTCTAAGCTTCTTGGCCGTAGCGCTGAAGGTCGTGAAACAGACCTCTACACCCACGTTGCCGATTACTCTTATCAGATCAAGCCATCTATGGAAGCTGCCAAGGGTCTTGCCAAGGCTGCTCTCAAGGCTAAGGATTATGACCGTGCACTCCAGTACTATGATGAGGCCCTCACTCATGCTATCCAGCCTGATGACAAGACCGAGATCTTGATGTATGAGGCTGCTATCTATCAGCAAGAAGGCCAGAAAGCTAAGGCTCGTGACGTCCTCCGTCGCTCACTCAGCATCGATCCCGATCAGGATACTCCTCACGTGATGATTGCCAACATGTATGCTTCTTCTGCTAACAGCTGTGGTGAAGAGAAGCCAGCTCTCAAGAGCCTTGTCTTCGTGGCAGCTTACAATGAGATGCAGCAGGCCATCGCTCATGCTTCAAGCGACGAAAAGCGTGCCGCTTACCAGCGCACCTGTGGCTCTTACAAGGCCGCTTTCCCCGCCAAGGGAGATCTCTTCATGCAGGCTGGCAAGACTCCTGGTCAGTCTCACACACTTGGCGGATGGATGGGCGTTACAGTGACAATCCAGTGCCAGTAATTAAGACTTCGCATTTGACTAATATAAGCTCCGCTGTTCAGTGGAGCTTATATTAGGTTTTTCTTCTTCCTTAACTTGTAAATAGCTTTTCATTATTATTTTTTTTTAATATGAAGAGATACATCAAGCCAAGTATTCGATTCAATCAAGTTCGTTCATGTGATTTAATCAGTACTTCTGATCCTCAAATTATTGACGATACTAATGCCGACCCCAACATTCCCGTTTTAGCACCAGAACGTGGCAAGGATTGGGAAAATTGGAGATAATTTTTCTATTTTATAAAAAAGATGCATGACTTTAAAACTCTCAAGCGTTTAGTCAAGAAGGATGTCTCGTCACTGCCAGTGTTCAAGGTGTCCTTACTTGGTGACAGTGCCACACAGTTTCTTGCAACTGCAATTCGTGGTATAGGTGTCGAACGAGGTTTTAATGTCGATCTTTATGAATCCGATTATAATCAGATTGAGCAGCAGGTATTAGATCCTACTAGCGATTTGTATTCACATCAAGCCAAGTATACGATTCTTTTTCAATCTACCCATAAACTTTTGGAAAAGTATTCATTGATGCCTCTTGAACAGCAACTTACTCTTGCTACTGATTGCATCAATTTTATTCATTCCGTTTGCGATAATGTACCTGGAACTATTATTGTATATAATTATCCTGAGATTGATGATACTGTTTTTGGATCGTTCGCAAATAAGGTATCCTCTTCATTTATATTTCAGATTCGTAAACTTAATTATGAACTGATGCTTTTAGCACAGGAGTGTCAGAATCTTTTCATTTGCGATATTTCTGGGCTTCAAAATAAGTTTGGTCGCGACTTCATGTTTGACCCTACGATTTATGTTTCTACTGAGATGTTGCTTTCTATTGATGCTCTTCCTTACGTTGCGTCACGAACGTTCGACATTATTCAGAGCTTAGAAGGGCGTTTCAAAAAATGTCTGATTCTCGATCTTGACAATACCATTTGGGGTGGGGTAGTGGGTGATGATGGATGGGAAAATATTCAGTTAGGTCATGGATTGGGAATAGGAAAGGCTTATACGGAATTCCAGCAATGGGTGAAAAAATTACGCAATCGAGGTATTATCATTGCCGTTTGTTCAAAGAATGATGAATCAAAAGCCAAGGAACCTTTCGAAAAACATCCAGAGATGGTGCTTCGTCTTGACGACATCAGTGTATTCTTGGCCAATTGGGAAAACAAAGCCGATAATATCCGCACCATTCAACAGATTCTAAATATCGGCTTTGATTCTATGGTTTTTATAGACGATAATCCTTTTGAACGCAATCTCGTTCGTGAGAATCTTCCCGATGTAACAGTCCCTGAGTTACCTGAAGATCCAGGTATATTCCTCGAATATCTTTATTCTCTAAATCTATTTGAGACAACGAGTTATAACGAAGGTGATCGTGAACGTACCCGCCAGTATCAAATCGAGGCTCAACGTGTAACCTCTGCACGCAGGTTTACTAATGAAACTGATTTCCTTCGTTCTCTCGATATGGTTTCGGTGGTAACGAGTTTTAATCGTTTTAATACTCCACGAGTAGCTCAATTATCGCAACGAAGCAACCAATTCAACCTTCGTACGATACGGTATACCGAAGCTCAAATTGCCGCCATTGAAGCTAATCCAAAACTCCAAGGATTTGCTTTTACTCTTGAGGACAAGTATGGAGACAACGGATTAATTGCTGTGGTTATCTTGCAGGAGCAATCGAGTGACACCCTTTTCATCGATAGTTGGTTTATGAGTTGTCGAGTTTTGAAGAGGACTATGGAAAATTTTACTCTTAATGTCATCGCTTCTTGGGCCATTTCCCATGGATACTCACGTATCATCGGCGAATATATTCCCACTCGTAAGAACCAGATGGTCGAGCAACATTACCCCTCGTTGGGTTTTGCGTTTTTATCCCAATCTCCATTCGACCAATCAGTTTCAAATTCATCGATCGCTACACAGTATGTACTTTCCCTATCTTCTTTCACACCTTTAGAGACTTGCATACGTTTAAAATAGCGTCATTTTTCTTCGTTTGTAATCCCATTGATTCCATCGACAAATATGTTGTATCAAGAATTTGTAGATTCTTCCCAATCCCTTGAGTACACTTACTGCATTACCCAAGACATCTTCGATGCCTTCCAGCAACTGTCTCATGATTTGAATCCACTTCATACAGATGCAATCTTCGCTCAGCGTATGGGGTTCCCTGATCGTGTGATGTATGGAAATATCCTCAATGCTTTTGTTTCGCATTTCGTGGGCATGATTCTCCCGACTCCAAATGTGGTTATCCAGACTCAGGACATTCAGTTTCGTAAACCTGTTTTCTTAGGTGATACCATTTTGCTGAAGTCCGAGATTCAAGATACCAGTGAGTCTGTCGAAATTGTTAATTTTAAGCTGAAGTTCTTCCGAACTAACTCCGAGAAACCACAGCTTGTAGCTTATGGTCATGTACAGGTAGGTCTTTTACATCCAAAACAATGAATATTCTTATTACCGGAGGCACCTCCGGATTGGGTCGCGCCGCTGTCGAGCTTCTTGCAAGCGAATCGACTCATCACATCTATTTTACGTTTCTCGATAACGATGTTTATCGCCCGTCTGCCAATGAGTTGACATCGGCATATTCCAACTCCACTGCAATTCCTTTGGACTTCACTGATGAATATGCACTTCAAGCTTTTTGCAATGAGTTGCCTTCATTTGATCTCGATGTCCTTGTCAATTGTGCCTATGTCGGTGCTCCTGTGTCTAATCATTTCCATAAGATTCCAGCTGAAGATTTTCTGCGTGGTTTTCAGTTTAATGTAATCCCAACTATTAGTATCACACAAGCTGCAATCAATACTTTCCGAAAGAAGAAGTTCGGCAAGATAATAAACATCATAAGTAGTTCGGTGATGAATCTTCCTCCTGTTGGCTATTCGATTTATGTCGGCAATAAAGCATATATCGAGAAAATGTCTGATGTCATTAACAAAGAGTATGCTCGTTTTAACATCACTTCTAATTGTATCCTTCCGGAATTCATGAACACGGGATTTAGTAAATTAGATGAGCGACTGATTGAACAGGCCGAATCTTCACATCCCCTAAAACGCCTCCTTGAACCCGGCGAAGTGGCTCAAGCAATTAAGTTTTTTGTTGATGCTTCCCAACAGGTAAATGGAGTAAAACTGCCGATTAACGCTGCCCAGTACATATTGAATTAGAGTAGTGTTTTTTATCTTTTTATTTTATCATTGTATATTACTAATTTATTTTACTGCATATTATGACAAAATCACAGATGCTTTCCGAAGTTCAGGACATATTCCGTGATGTCCTCGATAACGAAGACATTGTTCTCGCTTATGAGACTTATTCTGATGATATCGACGAATGGGATTCGTTGACTCATATTCAACTTGTCGTAGCCATAGAGAAACATTTTCAGATTAAGTTTACTAGTAAGGAGATTACTTCTTGGGCAAATGTTGGTGAAATGCTTGATTGCATACTCAATAAATAAATGGTCTTCTATTCCATCAAATTCTGGTCTTTTTTCTGTGCACTGATGATACCCTACTTCACGGTGTTCTCTAAGTGTGCAAAAGCCCAAAACCTTTGGCTTCTTCTTGGCAGTTTAATATTCTATTCTTTTGCCGATTGGAGGATGACTGTACTGCTTGTCGCTGCAATTGGCATTTTTTTCTACTTAGGTCTGAAGGTGGATGAGCATTGCCAGGAACAAAACGAAAAGGCAGCCAATCGATTGACGGTCTTGGCGGTTTTTTTAGGCATAGCCCTACTTGTATATTTCAAATATTTGGGCTTTTGCGTTCATCAGTTTAATAACGTTCTGATGGCCATCGGATTTAGTTCCAGTCTGCCTACACTCAAGATTATTATGCCTCTTGGCATTTCCTTCTTCACCTTCAAACTGATGGGATACGTCATAGAAGTGCATCGTGAGAATATGCGTGCAACAAACGACATTGTCAAATTCGGTCTTTTTATCTCTTTCTTTCCAACCATTATGTCTGGGCCGATTGACAATCCTCGCAACTTCCTGCCTCAACTTAATGGAGTTCGAACGTTTTCATGGGATAGTGTTGGAGAAGGATTTCGACGTATCCTTTGGGGTATCTTCCTCAAAACTTGTATTGCTGACCTTGTGTCGGGATATACTGACACCGTTCTGTCTTTGTATTTCTATCATAATACGACTACAATTATTCTTGGAGCAATACTTTATACTTTCCAGCTTTATGCCGATTTTGCTGGTTATAGCCATATGGCAATCGGAGTTTCTCAGATAATGGGCATAAAAGTCGCTGAGAACTTCAATTGTCCCTATTTCGCACAGAATTTGACAGAATTTTGGCGTCGATGGCACATGTCACTTACTACTTGGATCACCCAGTATGTTTTCATGCCTCTCAATATCGCCTTTCGAGACATGGGGACGACAGGCCTATATTTGGCTACTATTTTCAACCTTGTTGTGATTGGTGCATGGCATGGTGCCAATTGGACTTTCTTACTATTTGGTCTTTATCATGGTTTCCTTTTGGTCGCAACTATGGCTCTTGACAAGAGACGTAAGCGATTCGAAAAACAACACAATTTGAAGAAGAATCCTGTCTGGAAATACAGTCGAACTATACTTACATTTTTCCTGTGGAGTATCTCGCTCCTCTGCTTCCAATCTCCCAATATTCATTCATTCCTTCACATCTTTCCCTATTGTTTCGATGAAGGGTTCGGTCTCCCATGGACTGAAGAGTCTTTTCAGAAGGTTCCAGCTCTCGTTTTCATCCTTGTTATGATGTTCAAGGACTACAAAGACGAGAATAGGCTTAATCTGCATTTCTTGCATTCATCCCGATATTGGGTGCGTTTGGTCACAGCAGTTTTACTTGTTGTCTGTATTTTGGGCATGGGTTCGTTGGATGGAGCTTCATTTATCTATTATAAATTCTGATTTTTTTGGAAAATCCACTTGACAAATAGATAGTCTTTTCTTCTTCTTTTTTATCTCAAAAAAAAAAAAATATTCATCTGTGCTGAAAAAAACGAAAAAAACGTAAATTTGCACCGTTTTTTCAAGAATTATTATATTGAATATTCTCTTTAAATAACCAATCAAAACAACAAATCTATGCGAGTTATTATCCGTCCTGATTATGCTGAGATGTCCAAATGGGCAGCCAATTATGTAGCAAAAAGCATTCTCGAGTTCAAACCAACCCCAGACCGTCCTTTCGTTCTCGGTTGTCCCACAGGTTCTTCTCCTATTGGTCTATATCGTGAACTGATTAAGAAATATGAGGCTGGGGAGATTTCTTTTCAGAATGTTGTAACATTCAATATGGATGAGTACGTCCGAATTCCTGAGGACCACCCCGAGTCATATCATAGTTTCATGTGGAAGAATTTTTTTAGCCACATTGACATTAAGCCCGAGAACGTTCATATCCTCAACGGAAATGCCGACGATCTCGATGCCGAATGTGCTAATTATGAGAAGGCTATTGCTGCTGCAGGTGGCATCAATCTCTTTATGGGTGGCGTAGGTCCTGATGGTCATCTTGCCTTCAACGAGCCTGGCTCTTCTCTCAATGGCCTTACTCATGTTGAGACGTTGACTACCGACACCATCATCGCCAATTCTCGCTTCTTCGACAACGATATCAACCAGGTGCCCAAGAAGGCCCTCACCGTAGGTATTGGCACTGTGATGGCTGCCAAGGAGGTGCTCCTCGTTTGCAATGGTCACCACAAGGCTCGTGCTCTCAAGCACATCGTTGACGGAAACGTTAGCCACAAGTGGACTGCATCTATGCTTCAGACCCATCCTTCTGCCATCGTCGTTTGCGACGAGGCTGCTTGTGACGAGCTTTCTGTCGGCACTTTCAAGTATTTCCTCGACAAGGAGCGTGATAACTTCTGATTTTTGCATTCTATACATATTTTTGAGCAGCCTCTATTGGCTGCTCTTTTTTTATTTTATACATGTAAATTTACTAATTATATTTGCCAAAATACATATCTGTTGATTAAATTAAAGGAAATTTAATTGTTTTTTCAGATAATTTTTCTTTAATTGTACAAAAATATGTATATTTGCATCAATATATTTAGCAAAAGTTTGAGTGTGCATAATTGTGTGTCATACTCAGCGAAGCTTAATGATTTTATTGAAGAGAGATTAGAATGGAAAATAATCATGCGATAACAACATCTTTTTCTGCAGCTTTCATTTCAATTTGGAATAAAGTATTTTCTTGGTATTTGTCAAGGAACGCTTTACCATATTGGTGCATTCTTGCAGTTGATTGTATTTCAATCGTTTTTGCCGGAATGCTTGCCATCTATTTCAGTATGGGCGGCGAAGGCATTGTTGCCAACTTTTGGCACTACCTATTGGGGTGGTCATGTTCATTGCCTTTCTTCTGCGTTGGCATGAGATTTTTTCACACCTATGCAGGTATATTCCGTTATTCCAGTTTCGCTGACCTTTTGCGCGTCACTTGTGCAGTATTCGTTGGTATCGTTCTGACTGCTATCGTATATTATCTTGTGGGAATTTACTTCATTGCTGATTTCCCCAAGTTTCGAGTCTTTTTCATCACTTTCTTACTGGCAATGATCTTCATGTGGGGCATCCGTATCGGAGTCAAGTATCTTTACGATACGGCGGTCAAGGATCAGGCCACGCAGAATGTTTATATTTTTGGTATTCAGGAGGGAGGCATTGCACTTGCTAAGAGCATGCGCAATGACAATCCTCGTCAGTACATGGTCAAGGGGTTTGTCTCTAGCAAAGCTGAAAACATAGATAAATTCATCCTTGGTGTTCGTGTTCATAAGGCTGATGAAGATATTATTAATGCAATGCGAGCAAGCAAAGCTAATATGCTCTTCGTTTCTCCTTTGCTTTCAGAATCATTCCGCGAAAATGATAAGCTAGTCAACGCACTCACCAAGGCTGGCATCAAGATTATGATGCTACCAACGGCGGAAACTTGGGATGGTAAATCAAGTCTGCAGCACAGCCGTCTTCATGAGGTCGATATCGAAGACCTTCTTCCGCGTGACAAGATTGAAGTCGACCTTAATGCAATAGGCAAACTGCTCTACAACAAGCGCATCCTGATTACGGGAGCTGCAGGTTCTATCGGTTCCGAGATGGTTCATCAGATTGCTTCATTCAAACCTGCTGAACTGGTTTTGGTCGATCAGGCCGAAACGCCAATGCATCAGGTGCGTCTTTTTATTGAACGAACGTATCCTTCACTCAAGTGTTGGACCATAGTAGGATCAATATCTAATCCTTCACAGATGGAGCAGATTTTCAAGTTGCATCGTCCGGAATATGTCTTTCATGCAGCGGCTTATAAGCATGTGCCAATGATGGAGGACAATCCCTCCATGGCCATTCAGAACAACACTTATGGTACTCGCGTTATTGCTGACCTTGCGGTGAAGTATGGAACCCGAAAATTTGTAATGATTTCTACCGATAAGGCTGTCAATCCTACTAATGTCATGGGGTGTTCGAAACGTATCAGCGAGATTTATTGCCAGTCGCTCGATCGTGCCATCCGTCAACAGCTTGATGGAACGTCCACTTCGCCCATCCTTCTTCGGCAGATTGATGGCTCTCCTGCGGTTACACAGTTCATTACTACCCGTTTTGGTAACGTCTTGGGCTCCAACGGTTCGGTCATTCCCATTTTCCGCGAGCAGATTCGTCGTGGAGGTCCTGTCACCGTCACCGATCCCGAGATAATCCGCTACTTTATGCTCATACCTGAGGCATGCCAGCTCGTTCTCGAGGCAGGAACCATGGGCAAGGGTGGCGAGATCTTCGTGTTCGACATGGGCAAGCCTGTCCGTATTGCAGAACTTGCTCAACGCATGATTGACCTAAGTGGTGCTAAAAATGTCAAGATTATGTATACGGGCCTTCGCGATGGAGAGAAACTTTATGAGGAGGTCCTTAACGACGGCGAGCACACTAAGCCGACCATGCATCCCAAGATTAAGGTCGCTTCAGTTCGGGAATATCCTTACGAACTGGCACTTAAGAATGAAGAAGAACTCTATAAGCTCTCTTTTACTTATAACGATATGAAGATCGTTGCAAAGATGAAGGAAATAGTTCCTGAATACAAAAGTCACCATTCAAGATACGAGGCTCTTGACTGATATTGCTGGCTATTTATAAAGATTAATCTCTTTTTTCAATCATTCCCCATGGAATTTCAATATCACATTTTTTCTCCTTATCGCGTTTGTCCACTCGGTGCACATGTCGATCATCAGCATGGTCTCGTGACAGGTTTTGCTATCGACAAGGGTGTGGACCTCTATTTCAATATCCGCGAGGACAGTCAGGTTAATCTCACTTCCGATAATTTTGAGGGCGACGTACATTTTCATCTGGATACCCCTTCACAGGTTCGCGAGAAGCATTGGGGAGACTATGCACGTGGTGCAAAATATGCACTGCGCAAACGTTTTGAACTTTCAAAAGGCATCGACGGACATCTTCACGGCAGTCTTCCTATCGGAGGTCTCAGTTCGTCGGCGGCCGTACTTATTGCCTACGTGATGGCTTTTGCCAAGGCCAATGGCATCAAGCTCAAACCCTTCGAGATTGTGCAGATTGCCTCCGAAGCCGAACGTGAATACATCGGTCTCAACAATGGTATTCTCGACCAGAGCTGTATTGCTCTGGGTAAAAAGGACGGTCTTCTCTTCCTCGACTGTGATTCCAACGAATATCGTATTGTGAAACGGAATCCCAAGATGCCCGACTTCGAGATCGGCATCTTCTTCTCGGGCCTTACCCGTTCACTCATCAATAGCGATTACAATCTGCGCGTCTACGAGTGCAAAGTGGCTGCATGGAATATGCTCGCCTATACAGGTCAGCCGCTCAAGACTTTCGATAAGACCTTCCTGCGCGACATTCCACGCTCCACCTTCGATAAGACAAAGATTGCTATGCCCGATCGTTTTGCTCGTCGTGCCGAACATTTCTACACCGAGTATCGTCGCGTTCGTCAGGGTGTGACAGCGTGGGAGAGTGGCAATATCAAGCTCTTTGGCAAACTCAGTTTCGATTCGTGCGAATCATCGATAAATAACTACGAATGTGGCAGTCCAGAGCTTATTGCTATTTATCAGATTATGTCCAAATTGCCAGGTGTCTATGGCGGACGATTCTCGGGCGCTGGTTTCAAGGGCGCAGTCATTGCCTTGGTCGATCCTGCCTATAAGGAGAGCATCGAGAAGTCCCTCACCGACCAGTATCTGGCCAAGTTCCCCGAGTACGAAGAGACATTCTCGGTCAACTGGGTCAAGCCTGACGATGGTGCTCGTTTCGTGAGCGAATAAGCCGCATTTTTCATTAGCAATAGTAAATACATTTTCTTATATGGTAAGTTTTAACGTTTCTCTCGAAGGCAAGACCGTGTTGGTAACCGGTGCTGCAGGTTTCATCGGGAGCAATCTCGTCAAGCGCCTGTTCAACGAAGTGCCTGGCATCCGAATCATCGGTATCGATAGCCTGAACAACTATTACGACGTGAACATCAAGTTCGAACGTCTCCAGCAGCTCAACGACCTTGCGGCCAAGCTTCATCCGGGTAAGGATGAACGCGAGAAGTACTGGAAGTTTGTCAAGGGTAACATTGCCGACATGCAGACCCTCAATCATCTCTTTGCTGAGGAGAAGCCTTCGGTAGTGGTTAATCTTGCAGCTCAGGCAGGTGTGCGTTATTCTATCACCAATCCCGATGCCTACATCGAGAGTAACCTCATCGGTTTCTACAATATTCTCGAGTGTTGTCGTCATCATCATGTCGACCATCTTGTCTATGCCTCGTCAAGCTCCGTCTATGGTTCCAACAAGAAGGTCCCTTACAGCACCGACGACAAGGTCGACAATCCTGTGTCTCTCTATGCCGCTACCAAGAAGAGCAACGAATTGTTGTCCCATGCCTATTCCAAGCTCTACAACATTCCTTCCACGGGTCTCCGCTTCTTTACTGTCTATGGTCCTGCTGGACGCCCCGATATGGCATATTTCGGCTTCACCAACAAGCTGCGTCGTGGCGAAACCATCCAGATATTCAATTACGGCAGGTGCAAACGCGATTTCACCTTCGTCGATGATATCGTCGAAGGCGTAGTGCGTATCATGCAGCATGCACCCGAAAAGGCCGATGGCGACGATGGTCTTCCCATCCCTCCCTACAAGGTCTATAACATTGGCAACAACAGTCCCGAGAACCTGCTCGACTTCGTCGACATCCTTCAGCAGGAGCTTATTCGTGCCAATGTCCTTCCTGCCAACTACAATTTCGAGAAGCACAAGGAACTCGTTCCTATGCAGCCTGGCGATGTCCCAGTAACTTATGCCGATACGACCCCTCTCGAAGAAGACTTCGGCTATAAGCCTTCCACCACCTTGCGCCAGGGTCTGAGAGCTTTTGCCGAATGGTACGCAAAGTATTACGGCACAGCAACAAGCATCGCAAAGTAATCCTTCTGTTATGAAAACCATCGTCATCGCTGCCGGTTACGCTACTCGTCTCGGTGAACTCACCAGCAATTTTCCGAAACCTTTGCTCAAGATAGGGGAGACGTCAATCCTCGATCGTATGCTCATCGATATCGACCGTATTCCTGATATCGACGAGCACATCATCATCACCAACCATAAGTTCGCCCATCACTTCGAGGCCTGGAAGCAGAATGCCTGCTACACCAAGCCCATCACCATCCTCGATGACGGTACCGAAACCAACGAAACCCGTCTCGGTGCTGTATGCGACCTGCTGCTCGCCATTGATTATCTCGACCGTCGCGATCAGCGCGATTCTTCCCTGCTTGTCGTGGCTGCCGACAACATCCTCTTCTTCAGTTTCCAGGAGTTTATCGATTTCGCCAGGTCCAAGCAGACCAGTTGCATCATGTGTCATGAGCAACCCGATGTAGCCAAACTCCGGCGCACCGGCGTCGTCGTCCTCGATGCCGACGACAAGGTCCTCAATATGGAGGAGAAACCCGCTGAGCCCAAATCCCATTGGGCAGTTCCTCCTTTCTATATTTACCAGCAGCACGACCTCGATCTGATTCGTCATGCTGTCGAAAATGGTTGCGGCAAGGATGCTCCTGGCAACTTGGCTCATTACATGGTCGATCACACGGCTATTCATGCCTGGCACATGACGGCAGGACGTTTCGACATCGGTTCACTCGACACTTACATGGAAGCTTGTCAACGATTCTGAATATTGCCTTGATTATTAATAATATCCTTTTCTATTCATCTCACTTCAAAAATGAAAAAAAGAGATAAACGCATCTGGCTTTGCCTGGCCCACATGTCAGGCAATGAAATGAAATACGTAAAAGAGGCTTTCGACACCAACTGGGTTGTCCCTCTCGGCCCCAACGTCAATGGCTTCGAAGAGGACCTTCAGCGCTTTGTAGATTCCGTCGATCCTTCTTTGGTCGAGAGTAGCAGTCTCAAGCCTCACTCCGTAGTGGCCCTGTCTTCGGGCACCGCAGCTGTCCATCTTTCCCTCATTGCCTGCGGCGTAAAACCTGGCGATGAAGTCATTGTTCAGAGTTTTACTTTCTGTGCAAGTTCCCATCCCATTACCTATCTGGGCGCTACCCCGGTCTTTGTCGATTCCGAACGCGATTCCTGGAACATGGATCCCGAGATTCTCGAAGAGGCCATCCGCGACCGTATCTCCAAGACGGGTCGTAAGCCGAAAGCCATCGTCCCCGTGGCGCTCTATGGCATGCCTTATCAGATCGACAGGATCATGGAGGTGGCCAATCGGTACAATATCCCCGTCATCGAGGATGCTGCTGAGGGCATGGGTTCCCGCTGGAAGGGTCGTGTCTTGGGTACATTTGGCAAATATGGCATCTTGTCGTTCAATGGCAACAAGATGATCACCACGTCTGGTGGCGGTGCCCTCATCTGCCCCGACGCTGCGTCCAAGAACGAGATCATGTGGTATGCCACCCAGGCACGCGATGCTTATCCTTACTATCAGCACAGTGCCATCGGCTACAACTATCGTCTCTCTAACATCTGTGCCGGTATTGGTCGTGGTCAGATGACGGTGCTCAACGATCATATCGCCCATCACCAGCACCTTGCTTCGCTCTACGACGAGTTGCTCAAGGATGTCCCCGGCATCACCTTCCATAAGAACCCCGACGAGCGCTACGATTCCAACTATTGGCTCAATACCATCACCATCGACCCCGCGTTGAAGGTGAAAGGGGAGGAGTATGCCTACAAGCAGGTCATCACCAGTGCTATTGGTGGTGCTGCCGGTGTGATTCATGCCGTCGATTGTCCCACTACCGATTGCCAGCCCAACAACAACGTCGAGGCGATGCGTATGGGCTTGGACGCGCTCAATATCGAGGCACGTCCTCTTTGGAAGCCCATGCATAAGCAACCTGTTTACCAGGGCAGTCCTGCCTATGTAAACGGCGTTGCCGAGTCGCTCTTCAAGGTAGGCCTCTGCCTTCCTGCGGGACCCTGTGTCACCGACGACGATGTCCGTTACATCGTCGAGGCCATCCGTTCGCTCATCATCACCGACTGACACGTCAGTCGCTTCATACGATTCTACTAAGGTGTTGAGGTTTTCCTCGACACCTTTTTTTGGTTCGCCCAGCATGGGCATATTCTAACGGGTGTAAGTCCCCAAGCCGCCCTGATAACGGGAAGGCTACAGCCAAAGGCAAGGGTGTCCGTGGCGACGCGGAATCTGAAGGAAGCTGGCGGCAAACATCTGCTCTG
>JAZQBS010000020.1:0-3651 GCA_045545875.1 Bacteroidales bacterium | reverse complement strand
AACCCCTTGGCTCACAGAACGACATGGCTACGACCCGACTTCCGACTCGCTGACCACCCTGCCTATGATACAATACAGCACCGACCTGCTGAGTCCCTTCAAACGCAACCTGAAACGTCTTGCCGACATCATAAGCGCTGCCATGGCACTCATACTCCTGTCGCCGCTCTTCCTCATCGTGGCCATCATCATCCGTCGCGATTCAAAGGGGCCAGTATTCTTCAGCCAGTGGCGCATCGGACGTTCGGGCAAACCATTCCGCATCATCAAGTTCCGCTCCATGCGCACCGATGCCGAGCAGGATGGCCCACGTCTCTCTTCGACCATGGACCGACGCATCACTAAAGTGGGACGCTATCTGCGTAAATACCGCATCGACGAACTGCCGCAATTCTGGAATGTATTGAAGGGAGATATGAGCCTCGTAGGGCCACGTCCCGAACGCGACTATTACATCCGCCAGATCATGGACATCGCCCCCTACTATTCCAAACTCCTACAGGTGCGCCCGGGCATTACTTCGTGGGGTATGGTCAAGTACGGATATGCTTCCACGGTCTTCCAAATGGTCGAACGCATGCGCTACGACCTGATGTATATCAACAACTGCTCCATAGCCGTCGATTTGAAGATCCTTGGCTTTACGGTGCGCACGGTACTTACGGGGAAAGGGATTTGAGCGGTTAAGAAGGGTTAAGAAGCAGCCATGTTTGGCTGCTGAAAAACGAGGTAAAGAAAGAATCGAAATGTTTGGATTATTGCATAAAATGGTCGAACGGATTGTCACTTGGCGAGAGAAGCATCTCACCGAGCAACAGTTCGTGCTGATTCTCGCCTTCTTCACCGGACTGGCGGGAGCATCGGCCGCATTGATTCTGAAATGGCTCATCCACACCTTCCAGCACCTGCTCACGATGTATTTCGTGGTCGATGGAGCCAACTACCTCTATCTGCTCTATCCTGTGGTCGGCATCCTCATTGCCGGACTCTTCGTCCGTTATGTGGTGCGCGACGACATCGGACATGGTGTGACCAAGATCCTCTACGCCATCTCGCAACGTAAGTCGATCATCAAGGCGCACAACATGTACACCTCGGTCATCGCATCGTCGGTAACCATAGGCTTCGGTGGATCGGTGGGTGCCGAGGCCCCTATCGTCCTCACGGGTTCGGCCATCGGTTCCAACCTGGGACGACTCTTCCGCATGGACCAGCATACGTTGATGATCCTACTGGGTTGCGGAGCCACTGCAGGTATCGCCGGCATCTTCAAGGCCCCTATCGCCGGATTGCTGTTCACCGTCGAAGTGCTGATGCTCGACTTAACTGCCTATTCCATCATGCCGCTGCTCATCTCGGCAGTGACCGCCGCCTCGGTGGCCTATATCGTCGAAGGCTCGCGTGCCCTCTTCTACTTCACCGAGACGATGGATTTCTCCATCGAGCGTCTTCCCTACGTGATTTTGCTCGGCATCTTCTGCGGCTTCGCTTCGCTCTACTTCACTCGCACCACGTTCGTGGCTGAGGATTTCTTCAAGAAGGTCACCAGTCCTTGGCAGAAATGGATCATCGGCGGACTCTTCCTAAGCATCGTCATCTTCCTCTTCCCTCCACTCTATGGCGAAGGTTACGATGCCATCCAACACATCTACAACGGACAGTACCATGACATCACCGCAGGCTCAATCTTCTATGACCTCGACCGTATCTCGCACACTTTAGGCATTCCCAATGCTTCGTTCTGGGTGCTCTCGGGATTCATTCTCCTCGTGATGCTCACCAAGTCATTTGCCACGGCAGCAACCAACGGAGGAGGCGGTTGCGGCGGTACGTTTGCTCCATCCCTGTTCCTGGGCAACTTCGCAGGCTTCCTTTTTGCCTATATGCTCAACAAGGCGGGTATCTTCACCTTCCTCTCCGAGCAGAACTTTGCCGTGATGGGTATGGCCGCAGTAATGTCGGGCGTAATGCATGCCCCGCTTATGGGCGTCTTCCTTTCAGCCGAACTGACAGGACGTTTCGACCTCTTCCTTCCCTTGATGATTGCATCGTGCCTCTCCTACGGCACCATCCGCATCTTCGAACCCTACTCGATCTATACCCGCCGTTTGGCACTCAAGGGCGAACTCATCACCCACCACAAGGACAAGGCCGTGCTCACAATGCTCAGCATGGACGATCTCATCCTGCATGACTATCCAGTGCTCCATCCGCAGATGATGCTTGGCGAACTCGTCAAACTCATCTCCTCGCAGGCCCACAACCACTTCCCGGTCTGCGACGAAGGCGGCACCTTTGTCGGCATCGTCACACTCAACGACCTCCGCAACATCATGTTCCAGCCGCGTCTCTACGAACGGATGAAGGTAGCCGACATCATGATCGGACCAAAGGGAAAGATCCCCTCGGATATGAATATGGCCGAAGTGATGAACCTCTTCGACACGACAGGCGCATGGACCTTGCCTGTCATCGACAATCAGGGCAAATATGTGGGCATGATGTCACGACAGCACCTCTATGAGACCTATCGTGCCCTTTTGAAACAGTTCAGCGAAGATTGATTAACAAATCGCTCCTTTGGATGAAAAAAGGCAGCGCGATTAAACCGCATCGCCTCCTTTCGGTCATAATGCTGAAAACGAAACAGAAACAATAAAACCTATTACGATTATGAAAAAGACAATCACCCGCATCAGCGCAGTGCTCATCCTCCTTGCAGTGGGCATCACCTCGGTCATAGCCCAACCCAGCCGTCATCATCATCGTGCAGGCTATCGCAGCGATGGTTTCATCCGTGGCGTGCGTGACGTTCACACTGTGGCCAGTACTGCCATGTTGGGCTACGGCATCGCATCTTTGGACGACTATACGGGCATCCGTTTCGGTTATAATGCAGCCTCGCTCCGTACCGACGGCTTCGACGACGTGTCAAGCGACTTCCAGTCAGGTGCCAGTGTCGGCATCGTCTTCGGCTGGTATCTCGGCAAAACTCCCATCATCATCGAGCCTGGCCTCTACTATTCATTCAAAGGCGGAAAACTCGATGGCTACGAGCGGGAGTGGGATTATCGCACCCGTCTGAAGACCAATATGCATATGTTCGAAATCCCGCTTGTCTTCAAATATGAGGTACAGTATCACAACGCTGGCGTCTGCCTCCATCCCTTCTTTGGCGGTTTCCTCTCGTTCGGCATCGGTGGCAAGACCAAGTGCGTGGAGGGTGGCCATAACGATAGTTGGGACACCTTCTCCGATGGTGAAGGTCAGCTCGGACGCACCGACGCAGGTCTCCGTATGGGATGTGGCCTCGGCGTGGATCACTTCTTCCTTGAATTGGCCTACGACTGCGGTCTCGTCAACCTGGCCAGTGACCAGTACAACTACTTCGGCTTCAACAATTACGACAGCGCCATCCGAAGCAACACCATCAGTTTCAGCTTAGGATTCAACTTCTAAGTTCTAAGGGATATTAAGGGATTCTAAGAGATTTTGAGGGACAAATGTTTCTTGGGCCCCGAACTCTACAGGCGCTTCTCTCGGACGTGACCGAACGGAAACAAGGTAACGTCCCTTAATATCCCCTAATATCCCTTGACATCCCTTCATATCCTTACTAATATCCCCTTAACGCACAACCATGATCATCTC
>JAZQBS010000019.1:0-6286 GCA_045545875.1 Bacteroidales bacterium | reverse complement strand
CTGATCCTACGGCACGTGTCTTTGGCGACAAGGTCTATGTTTATCCTTCCCACGACATTCCTCCTGTCGAGGCATTGAAGGGTTGGTTCTGCATGGCCGATTATCATGTCTTCTCTTCAACCGACCTCACCCATTGGCAGGACCATGGGATGATTCTGAGTCAGGAACAGGTCCCTTGGGGCAATCATGAAGGCTATTCGATGTGGGCACCCGACTGCGTAAAGGGCAATGACGGGCGTTACTATTTCTATTTTCCTTGCGGCTTGAAACCCGAGCAACCCGGTGCTAGGGCAGGTTTCGGCATAGGCGTTGCCATCGGCGATCGTCCGGAAGGCCCCTTTGTGGCACAGGAGAAGAACATCGAAGGCATCATGGGCATTGACCCCTGTGTTATGCAGACTACGCAGGGCGAACAATACATCTTCTGGGCAGGAGGTGTAATCCGTGGTGCACGTCTGACACCCGACGGATTGGCACTTGCCACAGAACCCAAAATCATGGAGGGGCTACCCGATGGATTCAAGGAAGGACCTTTTGCTTTCCAACACAATGGACGCTATTATCTGACCTTCCCTTGGGTTCGCACCGAAGGGGGCACTGAGACTTTGGCTTATGCCATGAGTGACCAACCGCTAGGCCCCTGGAAGTTCCAAGGCGTAATTATAGAGGAATCGCCCACAGGCTGCTGGACCAATCATCACTCTATTGTTGAGTACAAGGGCCAGTGGTATCTGTTCTATCATCACAACGACTATTCCCCACGTTTCGACAAGAACCGCTCGATACGTTGCGATTCACTGTCGTTCAATAGCGATGGTACCATCAAGCCCGTACGTCCAACCTATCGTGGTGTCGGCATCACCGATGCTAGTGAACTGGTACAGATTGACTGCGGAGATCTTATGGGTGGTGCTACTCGTGCCTTGCGTGACACGCTTCATCCTTTCGAAGGTTGGCTAGTGACCTTGCCTTCTGGTGCATCGGTATCCTATGCCAATGTCCGTATTCCTACAGGTGACTACCGCACTTGGGTCTGCACTGCAGGCTTTTGGGGCCGTACGCAGGTCCAGCAGATCGAGCAGACATCTCTGAAACTTGAAGTATTACCTCAGGACAATGGGCTCCACACGCTCGTGTTGAGCAATCTTGGACAAACTCCTGTACAGGTCGATTGGATTTCTCTCAATGCTCGTCAACCACTATCTCCTTTAACACAGGGAGGACTCGTTACTGGCCAGTATCGCAATCTCTTCCTCGAAGCAGGTTATTCGCAGGCACAGATTGACCAGAAGGTCGATGAGGTGTTCAACGATGTCTTCTTCGGTCCCAACAAGGTCTATTTCGAAGTGGGTGACGAAATGGGATACATCAGCGATGTCAAGAATAACGATGTTCGCACCGAGGGCATGTCATATGGTATGATGATTGCTGTTCAATTCGGTCGCAAGGATATCTTCGATCGCCTTTGGCGCTGGTGCAAGAAGTATATGCAGATGACGGATGGGCCGATGCAGGGCTATTTCCGTTGGAGTTGCAAGACCGATGGTACGCCCAATGCACAGGGGCCGGCCAGTGATGGCGAACTTTATTATATCACCTCGCTCCTTTTCGCCTCCAACCTTTGGGGCAATGAAACCGGCATCAACTATCTGGGCGAAGCACAGTACATTCTCGATGTCATTCAGCCCAAGACCATCGAGGTCAAGATCAATCGCGACCGTCTGGGCAATCGCTTGAAGGAGCCTATTACCATGAGCCGTGAGGTAAGTCTCATCGACACCGCCACCAACCTTATTACTTTTGTCCCGGGAGTTCCATATACCGATCCCTCCTATCATCTTCCTGCCTTCTATGAGGTATGGGCACGCTATGCACAGGATGGACGCAGCAGTTATTGGCAAGAATGTGCACGTGCAAGCCGTGAATACCTGCATCGAAGCATTGATGGTGCCACTGGTCTCAATCCCGACTACAATAACTTCGATGGCTCTCTGCTTCGCAACGGACAACTCATTGGTGACGCCTTCCGTTTCGACTCGTGGCGTGTGCCCATGAACATCGCTCTCGACTACTCGTGGAGCTGTGCCGACCGCGTTTGGCAGCAGAACTACGGACATCTCATCCAGAATTTCCTCTATTCGCAGGGCCTCGACACCTTTGTGGACCAATACAATGTCGATGGTACGCGTCCCGAACGCTTGCTTCGTGCGGGCAACTATCCTGAGGCATTGCGTCACAGCATCGGACTTGTTGCTACTTCGGCTGCCGTATCGCTGGTTTGTACCCATGCCAAGGCGTACGAGTTTGTCGATGCTTTCTGGAATGCACGTCATGAACCCGATGAGACAGGCTATTTCGATGCATATTACGATGGCTTGTTGCGTCTCTTCGCTTTCATGCACCTCAGTGGTCGCTATCGTGTCATCGAACGTACGATGCAGTTCTCGCAGTACTTTACTCCTGCCACCGAAACGGGTATTTCGCCCGATGAGCAGGGCTTCCTGCATCGCTGGAAACTTGCAGAGCCCCTTTCCCGTCCCAATGCAAGCAACACACTATTCACCGACACCTATCTGCGTGATATGCTTCAATGGGATCCCAAACAGCAACTTACCTGGCATCATTTGGATTCCAAGCTTTATAATGTCAAACTCTTCCGCTTTGCAACGTGCCAGGAACTACCCTATTATGGCGTGCTGTTCTGGGTGGAAACCGTCATCGACTGTCCCGAAGAAATCCGAGATGTTCGTCTTTCTGTCGGTTCAAACTCCGCTTCCCGCTGGTGGCTTGATGGAGAAGAGGTGCTGATGCTCAGCGGTGACCGAAGGATGGTGCAGGACGATGCCATGTCGCATCGCCTTACGCTCCATAAGGGCCGTAACGTCTTGCGCGGAGCCATCATTAATGGTCCCGGCATGAGTGACTTCTGTGTGCGTTTTATTGATGAATCTGGTTCACCTGTCCTTAATTATTCCATCCGATGAAGAAGTTTGTTTTCACCCTCAGCTGCCTGCTCGCACTTTCATCCCTTGTTCTCAAGGCCCAGACAGGCGCTCCATTCATACACGATCCCTCGACCCTTGCCGAATGTGACGGCAAGTACTATACCTTTGGCACCGGTGGCGGTGGCCTCATCTCCGACGACGGCTGGAGCTGGCATAGCGGAGCCGAACGTCCTGGGGGAGGAGCTGCACCCGATGTTGTCAAGATCGGCAACCGTTATCTCGTCGCCTACAGTTCGACGGGAGGAGGCCTGGGAGGACGACACAGTGGACGCATCCTTACGATGTGGAACAAAACCCTCGATCCCTCGTCACCCGATTTCCGCTTCACGGAACCCATTGAAGTTGCATTCTCCGATGGACTCGAAGACAATGATGCCATCGATGCAGGTCTCCTGCTCGACCCAACCACTGGACGCCTGTGGTGCAGTTATGGAACTTATTTCGGACACATCCGCATAGTCGAACTCGACCCAGTTACCGGCGCACGTTGTGCAGGCAATGAACCTAAGGATATTGCTATTGATTGTGAGGCTACCGACCTCATCTATCGTGATGGCTGGTACTATCTGCTTGGCACGCATGGCACATGCTGCGATGGCGTCAATTCGACCTATAACATTGTGGTAGGACGTTCGCGCAACGTCACTGGTCCATATCTTGACAATGTCGGACGCGATATGCTGGCAGGCGGTGGACGTATGGTCATTGCAGCCCGTGAGGGTTTGGCAGGAGCCGGACACTTTGGTCGCACCATCGTTGACGAAGGTGTCGAACTGATGTCTTGCCACTTTGAGGCCGACTTTGCACGCAGTGGACGTAGTGTCCTTGCCATCCTTCCTCTTCTGTGGAAGAACGATTGGCCCATTGCCGGTGAATCTGTTACAGAAGGTACCTACGAGATTACGTCCGAACGTCGTGGCTATTCGCTCGAACTGGCAGTTGACTTCGTGCGTATGCAAGTACCCCGTATGCGTTTCTGGGATGACTCCATGCCATCCGATAAGCCGGTTGCTCCACAGAAGTTGGAGGATGTCATCGACACGTGGCCCAAGGACGACATCGCCGTGCGTATCGGCGACTATATGTTCCGTCCTCATCAGCGCTGGACCATCACTGCTGTTCCCGAGGCAGGTGGTTACCTCACCGCTCCATATTTCAAGATCTGTATTGAGGGCACCGACCGCGCCCTTTGTGCCACTTCCGAAGGCGAAGTTTCCACAGTGCCTCATTTCACGGGTGCTCCCGAGCAGCTTTGGCGTATCGAGCAGCTTACCGATGGCACTTTCCGCATCATGCCTCGTCAGATTCCTGGCACCGAAGGCGACAACACTCGCTATTGTCTGTATTCCATTGCCGACAGTACACCCACTCTAGCACGTTACGACTTCAATTCCGATAATTCCAAATGGAACTTGAAGAAACTGTCGTCGCGTTAATCCAAATGGATGTTTATAAAAGAGAATCGATATGCAACATTCCTTCATCTTCTCACTTGCCCTTTTGGGCCTTGTTTCACTGAGTACGCCTTCGTGGGGCAGCCAACCTGTTACACGCAACGAAGTGACAAAGTCAAAGATTGTCGAAGAGGGCGGTACCGGGCCTTATAAGGCTGTGATGCAAGAGGTGCAAAGCCTTGAGGCTCATACCATCTTTCTTCCTTCTGACCTGAGCAGTTTTGGGTCTGCCAATCCTTTGCCTCTACTTGTCTGGGGCAATGGCGCATGCACCAATTCTCCTTGGGAACATTTCAAGTTCCTTAATGAGATTGCTTCGCACGGTTATCTGGTCATCGCTACGGGCTACTTCCCCGAAGAAGAGGAACCTTATAGAGGTCCTATGTCAACGCCCGAACAGCAGACACAATCCATCAACTGGGCCATCGCGCAGAATCGCGATCCGCATAGCCCCCTTTATCAGAAGGTGGATGAGCACGCTATCTGCGCCTCGGGTATGTCATGTGGAGGTCTGCAGACACTTTACAACTGCGCCGACACCCGCATCTCACTGCTGATGATCTGCAACAGCGGTCTCTTCATCAATCCCTCTTTCGCCATGCCTAATATGCCGATGCCAGGCAAGGACCAGTTGCTTCGTATTCATACCCCAATCCTCTATATGCTTGGTGGAGAGACTGACATCGCCTACGAAAATGGCATGGACGACTTTCATCGCATCAATCATGTACCGGCTATTGCTATCAACTATCCGGTTGGACATGGCGGAACCTATCGTCAGCCTCATGGTGGTGAATTCAGCATCCCTGCCATTGCTTGGCTCGACTGGCAACTCAAGGGTAAATCAGAAGCCCGACAGATGTTTTTTGGTCAACCTTGCGGACTGCAACAACGTGAGGGATGGACGGTTGAGACCAACCAACTTTTCCAACAGTTGTCTGACCAACCTACAGCCTATATTCAGCAGTCGCCCAATCGACGTTTCACCAGCACTGCTCGCGATGGTAAGCTCAGCATCTCTTATCTTGGACAAGGAGATATCCTCACCATCAATGCCAATATCATCTCGGCCATCTCTTCTGGTTACGGTACCGAGGACTATGATATGATTATGGGCAAGCGCAGTCATTGCAGCAATCGATATACTGAATGGAAGTACCTGCTGTCGGATGGTAAGACAATCGCCTTGCGCCTTTATGATGATGGTATTGCCTGGCGTAAGTCGGGAGCATCGACCATTGGTGTGGCCTCTGCTCGCAAAGGCTGGCTCATGAAATGGTCGGATGCCTACGAGGGTTTCTTCGAATGCAATCCTGCTCAGCAAGCTGGTGATCGTTGGGGGTATCCTGCCCTCTTCGAGATGAGTGATTCGTGTTACATGCTGCTTTCCGAGTCGAACATGACACGCGAAAGCGCAGCTTCCAGCCTCTATTCGACCGAAAGTAATGCCGTCTACGAAATTCGCCCCGATGGGGAAGAGGATGGCGGGTGGCAGGTAGCTATCTTAGGAAGTCTTTCTGACGTCGTCGAGAGCACCCTTATCACCGATGTCGCTGCACCTTGCAAGTTAGACGATACTTCGTGGATTCATCCAGGCGTGGCCAGTTGGGTCTATTGGGCATACAACCATGGCTCAAACGACTACGATATCATCAAGCGGTACACCGATATGGCAGCTACCCTGCATCTCCCCTATGTCTTGATTGATGCCGAATGGGACGAGATGAAGAACGGTAAGACCATGGAGGATGCCGTGCGTTATGCCGTCTCGAAGGGTGTAAAGCCCTTGATATGGTATAGCAGTAGCATTGGTTGGATTGATGGTGC
>JAZQBS010000018.1:0-6655 GCA_045545875.1 Bacteroidales bacterium | reverse complement strand
CTTTAACGTGACTATCCAATGCGAATTCTGAAACTATTGCTTTGGCTCCTGCCTTTGTGTCTGTTCTCGTGCCGCGAGGATGAATATGTCACGTATATGACTGACGAAGACACGGGTGTCCCTTCTGTCGAGGAAACACATTTCGACGGTCTTTACATCCTCAACGAAGGGAATATGGGCGCCAATCGCTGCACCTTGGATTACCTCGACCTAAGTGGTACGGATTCGACAATTCATTATTATCGGAACATCTATGCCGAGCGCAACCCTTCGACCGTCAAGGAACTCGGCGATGTGGGCAATGACATTGGCATTTACGGCTCGAAACTTTGGATAGTGGTGAATTGTTCGAACAAGGTGGAAGTGTGTGAAGCACGTTCGACGCGTCGTCTCGGGCAAGTCAATATCGACAACTGCCGCTACCTGGCTTTCGATGAAGGATTCGCCTATGTGAGCAGTTATGCAGGACCAGTGCAAGTTGCCGAGAATTGTCCCTTGGGACGTGTATATAAGGTCGATACATTGACCTTGCAGAAGGTCGATTCGGTGGTTGTCGGCTATCAACCCGAAGAAATGGCAGTCGTCGATGGAAAACTCTATGTGGCGAACAGCGGCGGATATCGCGTACCACTTTACGACAACCGCATCATGGTCATCGACCTTGCTACATTTCAGGTCATCAAGGAAATTGAGGTGGATGTCAATCTGCATCGTTTGCTTGCCGATTCGCATGGACAACTCTGGGTTTCGACACGAGGCAACTACTTCGACGTCGCACCAGCGCTATATTGCCTCAAGGACGATAAGGTAGTGGCAAGATTGGAGGTTCCTATCAGCTCGATGACGATTGTCGGCGATTCGCTCTACTATATCGGAACGACATTCAGCTATGCCGATGGAGGTTACAAGAAAGTCTTTGGCATTGTTGATGTTGCGTTGCAGCGTTGCAGCGTTGCAGTTACTTTTGAAGCACCCGAAATAAAGAATATCACCCTGCCCTACGGCATCATCGTGAATCCGCATGATCGTGACTTCTACATCTTGGATGCCAAGAACTACGTTTCGAGCGGAGAACTGCTCCATTTCGATGCCGAAGGCCATTTCCTTTGGCGAGTTTCGACGGGAGATATCCCTTCGCGAGGGGTATTCCTGGAAAGCAAATAAAAAGACAATATTTCCTATAGTTACTATAAATACTATAGTCACTATAATATAAGCAAATAGAATGAAAAGATTATTATTGATAGTTTTCGCAGCCCTTACCCTATCGTCTTTGGCTCAAAACAACCCATACATATTGGCTGTAGATGAGTATGTCCCCGCCCCAGGGCAATTCATTAATACAATGCCCGAATATGTAGAGGGCGACAATGCCGAATCCATGGCGCAAAAATGCACCGAATATCTTGCCAACAACGCTGGAAAGACAATATGTTTGGGCGCTTGGGGAGGATACATCACATTCCATTTTGACCACCCCGTGGTGAATGTTGAAGGCACGATGGACCTCTACATCAAAGGCAATGCTCATACAGGGAATGCAGAAGCCGGTATCGTGATGGTGAGTCAAGACGCGAATGGCAACGGTTTGCCCGATGACACTTGGTACGAATTGAGTGGAAGTGCCGACGAAGATGACTTCGGTGTGCGTTATGACTACGAATTGGAATATACAAGGTTAGGCGATTCGCTCGATGTGGCTTGGTCGAACAATTTAGGCAACGCAGGTTTCATCAATCGCAACCCCTTCCATCAGCAGGATTATTTCCCGGCATGGATAGAAACGCCTCTCACCTTCAAAGGCACTTTGCTACCCGACAATGCCACGGATACCAGTGGGAATGGCAGTTATTGGGTGCTCGAACCCTATCGCTTTGGCTATGCCGACAATCTGCCCAATACCGACACCTTGGGTTGCTCATTCAACATCGATTGGGCAGTGGAACCTTCGACGCGAGAGGCAGTCAAATTGAAATATGTCGATTTTGTCCGAGTATATACTGCCCTTCATCAGGATTGCGGATGGATAGGCGAAACATCTACAGAAATATCTGGTGCAGAAGACCTTCACCCGGATGCTGAACTTCCTGCCGGCATCGAAACAATCTCGCTGCCCCGAAAGGAGATTCATTCTTCATTCGACCTCCTTGGGCGAAGAACAAGACCCGCACAACAAGGCTTCATCATCCAAGGAAACAAACTCATTCTAAGGAGATAAATATACTATAGTCACTATATTATTTATAGTTACTATAAACACTATAGACACTATTAACAACTTAAAACCCAAAAACAATGAAAAAGATTTACATCAGTTTGCTTTGTGCTGCAATGGTCAGCACAACGAGTGTTGCACAGAGTGTTGCCGACTTCGAGGACCTTGGACTTGCTGCCGAAAGTTTCTGGAATGGCGCAGATGGCTCAGGTTCATTCACGAGTGGTGATTTCATATTCACCAATAACTTCGCCGATTGGGGTGAGTATGGCACTTCATGGGACGGCTTCGCCTACTCTACGATGACAGCAACGACCTATGCCTCTTTGGATGACCAATACAACTGTGTTGTCGGACATGGTGCGAATGACAGCAAAACATTTGCAGTGGTTTATTACAATTCCTACGCTAAGATTCTGCCAACAGTAGGTCGTAAAGACAGAGCTTCGTTCGAACCCCAAGCCTGCTTTGTAACCAATTCTGCCTATGCATATACCTCGATGAAAGAAGGCGACGCTTATGCCAAGAAGTTTGGCGAGGAAGACTGGTTCCTCATCACCGCCACCGGTTATCTTGATGACGTAAGGGTGGGTACGGCAGAGTATTACCTTGCACAAAACGGGAAGATTGCCGATTCTTGGGAAATCTTTGACCTTTCGGGAATTGGCACCGTCGATCGTGTAGTATTCAGCCTTTCGAGCAGCGATAATGGCGAATGGGGCATGAACACTCCTGCCTACTTCTGTCTGGATAACTTCAACGACCAACTGACCATTGATAATGTCAATACGGTAAGCAACAAGGAGGGTTCGGCAACCACCTACAACCTGCAGGGTCATCGTGTCACGGAAGGTCAAGGCTTCCTGATTCGTAATGGCAAAGTGATAATGGTACGTAATCGTTGATGTTTTTTCATAAAAACGCCAACAGAACTTAAACCATTCAAATTAACAATAGTCAAAAATATAATACATTACCTTAATACTATTGTTTAAACAAACCATTATGAAACATTTGTTTTGGTCATTTCTGTTCGTGTTGGCTTTTTCGGCATGTAGTACTGCTGAGAAAGAAAATCCTGTGTTAACTATCGAAGGTGGTCAGATTCAAGGTGTTTTGGCTGACGATCATCCCGATGTGTATGTCTATCGTGGCATTCCTTACGCTGCTCCTCCCATCAAGGAGAATCGTTGGAAGGCACCACAACCCGTTGTGCCCTGGAAGGGTGTGAAGATTTGTGATACCTTTGGACACCCAAGTTATCAAGCCATTCAGTATCCCGGCGGTTACTACACCGAATGGGGATATGGCGACGAGGCTCCTTTCAGCGAGGATTGCCTTTATGTGAATGTTTGGACAAAGGCTCCCGGCCAGGTTGACAAGAAACTGCCTGTTGCCCTGTGGATTCATGGTGGTGGCTATCGTGAAGGATGGGGTTCGGAACCCGAATTCGATGGCCAGGAATGGGGCGCCAAGGACGTGGTGCTCGTTTCGTGCAACTACCGTCTGGGCATCTTCGGTTTCCTTAATCATCCTGCCCTCGTGGAGGAAAGTCCCAACCACGTTTCGGGCAACTACGGCATCCTCGACCAAATCGAGGCGCTGAAATGGATCAAGAAGAACATCACACAGTTTGGTGGTGACCCCGACAATGTGACCATCTTCGGACAGAGTGCTGGTGGCGGCAGCGTTCGCACCCTGAGCGAGTCACCTTTGGCACGCGGTTTGTTCCACAAGGCCGTCATCATGAGTGCCGGAGGAATCACCATCCCCAATCCGAACGGCAATGGCGTGATACCTGGCAGATATTCGGGAGGCACACCCGAGGAAGCAGCAGCTTTGTCGAAGAAGATTTTCGACTGGGCAGGCCTAACTGACCTCGAGAAGATGCGTTCAGCATCAACTGAGACCGTCTTCGCTTTACCCAACATCTACGGACAAGCTACTGGTAACCCGACTTTCGTAAGGTTGATGCCATTGATTGACGGTTATGTGAGCGAAAAGAGTTTTGACGATGCCACCCACGAAGGCGCCTTGGCCGACGTTCCCTATATGATCGGCTACACCCTCAACGACATGGGCGACATGAGTGGCGGCATCGCAGAGTTCTGCAAGGTTCGTCAAAGCAAGGGCGGCAAGGCTTGGGCTTACGAATTTGCTCGTCCATTGCCCGACGATGGTTCACATCCTGAAGTTACCGTACGTCTGAAGGGCGCCTTCCACTCATCGGACCTTTGGTTTGTGTTCAAGTCGATGAAGCATTGCTGGCGTCCTTGGGCAAAGGGAGACTGGGACCTTTCGGAAAAGATGCTGACCGCTTGGACAAACTTTGCGAAATACAGCGACCCCAATGGTCCTGACGGTGGTAATTGGGCACCTTGCACCACCGAGAATCCTGGCTTCATGGTGTTCAAGCTCGACGAAAATGATGTGGAATCATCCTATTTCGGAGAACCCGAAAAATCGCCGACACCAAGTGTCAATCCTTTTGTCATTCCAAAATAATAAATGAAGGAAACAAAAATAATTCTGATTTCAATTATATCCATGTTGTTGCTGTTGAGTTGTCGCACTTCCCAACAGCAACAACGTGATGTTAAAATCGAAAGCAAGGGATTCGGCATCGAATATGCCGAACTGCTCGTTATGGAGGATTTGGGCAACGATAGAACCCTTTGCCGCATCCTTGACCCTTGGCGCACAGGAAGGAACATGATGCAATACCTGCTTGTGCCAAAGAGCGACAAGGAATGGAACGAAGAAGTCGAGGAAACGTTTTCGTCGAAATACGGTGAATCTACGGTACTTCGCACCCCATTGACACGCATGACTCTTACAACGGCGTGCCATACCTGGCTGCTTTCCCAACTTGATGCGCTCGACAATATCGCAATCCTTTGTGACACCGCATTCATCAATGCAAGTAATATCAAGGCATGGATGCGAACGCAGAAACCCGACGGGACGCCGACAATCCTCGACGGAGGAACAGCAACAAAACCGAATGTCGAAGTGCTGATGGCAGGTCGGAGCGACGCCCTTTGGATCAGTCCCTACGAGAATGCCTCGTTGGGCAATCTTGACCGACTTCCCATCCCCATCATCTATTGTGCCGAATATATGGAGGACTCTCCATTGGCACGTGCCGAATGGATGAAGTTCTATGGTCGACTCGTGGGACGTGGAGATAAGGCCGATTCGCTCTTTGATGCAGTCGCAACACGTTATGAGAAAATCTCGAACAACGGAAGCAACGGGAAGAAGATACTTGTAGATCTGCCCTATGGTGCGACATGGTATGTACCAGGTGGATGCAGCGCTTCGGCACAACTTTACGAAGATGCAGGTTTCGTCTATCCCTGGGTAGAAGACCCACATTCGGGCAGCCTTTCGCTAAGCAAGGAAGCCGTACTTTCGAAGGCACAGGATTGCGACGTGTGGTACATTCGCTACATGGACACCAACAAGGATTGGACCTTGGCGGACTTCAAGCGACAGAACGTGTTCTGCGACAAGTTCAAGGCAGCACGTGAAGGAAATGTGTGGGGTTGCAACACGGCTTATTCCGACTTCTTCGACATCACTTCCTTCCGCCCTGATTCTTTGCTCGAAAGCTTTGTCAAGGGCAATGGTGCCTTCTATAAAAAAGTAGCGGACAAATAGCAAATCATGCAAACTCGCGCAGTAATCTTCCTTCTCATTCTGCTCAATCTTGCAGCTGTGGCAGTAAATATCTGCTATGGCTCAATTCACATACCTTTGGAGGAGCTCCTTGAAGAGCGTTGGCATTTCATCATTTGGGAAAGTCGAATGCCAGCTGCCATTACTGCTTTGCTTACAGGTTCCGCGTTGGCTTCCTGCGGCTTGCTGTTGCAGAGTTATTTCCGCAATCCCTTGGCAGGTCCTTCCATCCTTGGCATCACCAATGGCGCAAACTTGATGGTGGCTTTGGTCACACTTGGAGGTCTTCGATGGTCGATAACCTGGGGTTCATCGTTCGAAATGAAGAGCGTGGTGGTAATTGCCGCCTTTATCGGCTCATTCCTCGTCCTTGCCCTGCTTCTGTTTCTCGGGCGTATTGTCCGAAGCCAAGTCACCTTGCTGATTATCGGCATCCTACTCAGTTATCTCTCATCAGCCCTTATCACACTTTTGGGATATTATGCCTCGGCGCAAGGATTCCAACAACTCATGCTTTGGGGTATGGGCGATTTCAGCAGCGTCAGTATTACTGAATTGCCTGGATTCGTTCTGCTGATAGTGATAGGTTTATTGGCATCACTGCTTTTAATCAAGCCGCTCAATGGCTGGATGCAAGGCGAGAAGTATGCCATGAATCTGGGAATTGATTTGCGGAAGACAAGACTAATGGTGCTTGGCGTTACGGGCCTTCTAACTGCTGTTACCACGGCTTGGTGTGGCCCTATTGCTTTCGTAGGC
>JAZQBS010000017.1:0-4270 GCA_045545875.1 Bacteroidales bacterium | reverse complement strand
TGGCTACGATCCGGCTTGGGCTGGCCCACCACGCTCACCGCTGCCTGGGGGCGCACGCAGACGCCCGACCGCCGTCACTCCGCGCTCTCGTTCTGTCTCTCCGACTTCGGATCCGGTTTCACGTGTGTCAGCTTCGATCCCACGCCCATTGCCCAGCTGGGCATCGAAACCGTCTCGTCCGACCATGCCGCACCGCAGCAAGGCTATGATCTCGTTGGTCGCCCCACCTCGTCAATGTCGGGAGGTTTCTTTATCGTGCGCGATGCCAATGGTAACACCCGCAAAGCATTCCGTCCATGACCCTCCTCCAGTTTCTTCCGCTTGCGGCCACAGCCCTTCAGCTCCATCTGGGTGCGCAGCGCATCCAGGCAGACGTCGGCAGCGTCGATAGTCTGACCTGCGATGCAGTTGGGCAGCAGCTCGTCGTGCATCGTGCTGAGTCTGCTTTCACTGTGCCCATCGCCAGCATCGACAGCATCACTTTTCCCCAGCTCCAGACGCGTGCCACAATCAGCTTTGGCGCTGACCAAGTGGCGACGGTCAATCCCTATTATTTCGACGGACTGACCATCGAGTGCAGCGGAAATCATGTCAAGGTGGTGAGCCATTGCGATTTTGTGACAGACGTCGAAATCGCGGGTCAGGCAACTGATGCTTCAATCCTCATCGAAGCCGATCAGCCCATTCGCCTCCACCTCAACGGCGTGACGCTCACCAGCAGCCGTCAATCCGTCATCACGCTGGCGAAGGCATCGGCTGCCACCATCCTCATTGAAGGCGAGAATACGCTCAGGCAATCGGCCAGCGAACTGGATCGCGACACTCCACAGGCCACCATCAGCGCAGACGGACATCTCACATTCGCAGGTTCAGGCACACTTGCCATCGTGACCGATGGAAAGGCTGGGTGTTCGTTAAACGCAGGTTCGGTCAGTATCGAAGGAGGCACGCTCACTATCGACAACAGCAGCCGGGGCATCAAGGGCGATGGCGTCATCTATTCGCCCATCGCTGTTTGGGCCGACGAGGCATTCGAAATAAGCCGGGGGCGGCTGTCGATTCATGCCTCGCGCGAAGCGTGCAAGGGCATCGTGTGCCAGGGTGCGGTCACGATTGGCTCGGACGATGCAGCCTATTCCCCCGAAATCGACATCCGCTGTACGGGCAAGCCCCTCTACACTCCCGGTTCCGACGGACATACGCTGACCGAGGGCTGTCCCGCCATCCTGACGCCAGGCTCCATCAGCATCCGCAGCGGTAGCATCAGCATCGAGACTGCCGACAACGCATCGCAGGGCTGCAAGGCCGGGGAGCGCATCGACATCGGTGGCGGGCGGCTCTTCATGCATTGCTACGACGACTGCCTCAACAGCGCCGGTCCCATCACCTTTGCAGGCGGCACTTCAGTGTGCTGCAGCACGGGTGATGATGCCATCGACAGCGATTACGGCGAGCCGGGTGCCATCGTCATCGACGGAGGCAACCTGTTTGCCTACACGACACAAGGCCCTTCGGAAGAAGCGCTCGACTGCGACGACAACCGCCGCATCCTGCTCCGCAGCGGCACTGTTGTCACCTTCGGCGGTGCACAGCACCCCGAGCAGCGCACCCTCGGCTCCAGCCAGCAGCCCTATTATCTGGGACCCGCCCTCGACGATTGTTGCAGCGGAAGCTACTATTCGCTCATCGGCCCGCAGGGCATCCCGATCTGCACCTTCCGCTTCGACCACGACTTCCAGAGCATGCAGTCGCTCCTGTCTTCCCCCGATTTCGACCCCGCCAGCTGGAGTATCACCGAATCGCCCGAACCTCCTGTGGGCTTTTCGGAAAGCGTGGCCGAAAGATTCTTCCTCTATTAGTCGTTAATTATTCTTAAAAATCAGGCGCGATTGCATTGCAAATGTTGGAAAAACGGACAAAATCGCCTATTTTTGCATTGGAAAAACGGACAAAACGGCTCGTTTTTATGTTGGAAAAACGGACAAAACCACTTGTTTTTGTGTTGGAAAAACGGACAATGATATGTTGAATAGAAAGATTGACAATTATTTAGCGAACTATTTTGAGCGAACAAATAAAGCTCTTCTGGTGACGGGTGCGCGACAGACGGGAAAATCGTTCTCGATTCGACATTTTGGAGAAACGCATTTTGAAAGCTTCGTCGAAATAAACTTCATCGAGAATCCGGATGCTGTCGGAACAATACGGGGAGCAAAAAATAGCCGTGACATTCTCATCAGATTGTCGCTGCTTGCCAATCGTCCGCTCTTGAAAGGAAAGACACTCATCTTTTTTGATGAGGTACAAGAATATCCTGAAATAGTGACGGCCATCAAGTTCCTGGTGGATGAGGGCAGTTATCGTTACATCATGAGCGGTTCGCTTCTGGGTGTGGAACTGAATGACCTGCGGTCGGAGCCGGTTGGCTATTTGGATATAGTCGAAATGTTCCCGCTTGACCTTGAGGAGTTCGTTCGGGCGCTGGGAGTCGGGGATGCTGTCATCGATAACTTAAGGGAAGCCTTTGTCAAGTTGCAGCCCGTTGATGAATTTGTACACAGGAAGATGATGGAGCTTTTCAGGCTCTATCTGGTCGTTGGTGGAATGCCGGCAGCTGTGCAAAAATATGTTGATACGCATAATTTGAAGGATGTGATGAACGAGCAGCTTGCCATTGTGCGCCTCTACAAACGTGACATCACAAAATACGACAAGGATAGAAAACTCTACATCGAGGAAATCTTCGACTTGATTCCTTCGGAACTGAACGCAAAGAACAAGCGGTTCATCTTGAAAAACCTGAATGAAAATCTGAAATTTTCGCGCTACGAGAACAGTTTCATCTGGTTGAAGGATGCAGGAGTGGCTTTGCCCGTTTTTAATGTCGAAGAACCTGTGGTGCCGCTGAAACTTTCGAGAAGCCGCAACCTCTTCAAACTGTTTCAGAACGATGTGGGTCTTCTTGCATGCCAATATGCCGAAGGCATCCAACTTCGCATCATCAACGATGAGAAGAGCATTAACTTCGGCTCGATCTATGAGAATGTAGTGGCACAGGAGCTGCATGCCCATGGCTTCGAACTCTATTACTTTAACAGCAAGAAACAGGGAGAACTGGATTTTATCATCGAGAAAAACGGAACCACCTTGCCTATAGAAGTGAAGTCGGGAAAAGATTATCAGCGACATAATGCCCTTAACAATGTGATGAACAATGAAGGATATGAGATTAAGGAGGCTTTTGTTTTTACTGGCGAAAATTTGCGGCGCGACGGACGATTCAATTATCTGCCGATTTATTTAGTGGGATTTCTTCAGCGTGAGAACATCGGTGATATTCATTACGATATCAGCTTGGAAGGTCTTTAATTCGAATGAAGATTGAGATATATGGCAATTCCTTCTCTTTTCTTGGCAAGCTTTGCGCTTGGTGTGCAGTCGGCGACAGCCTCCGCTGACGCTCTCGGTTCAGACGAATCGGGACACCTTGTCATCAACGAGATCATGCAGTCGAACATCGACCAGCTGATGGTGGAGCACGACTTTCCCGACTCTTGGGTGGAGCTTTACAATCCGACAGGAAAGGCTATCAACATCCAGGGCTATAGGATAGGATTGACACCCGATTTCGAGTCCTCGTATCTTTTCCCCAAAAGCCATCATGTGGCTGCCCACGGCTACCGACTGATCTATTGCGACAAGAAAGGGCAGGATACTCACACTGATTTTCGTTTGGAATCTACTTCAGGAGGAAGCATTTACTTGTTCAGTCCGGACGGGGAGATTATCGACAGCCTTAGACATCCCGAGATGCCTGCGCCGAACATTGCATACGGTCGCTGTACCGAAGACGAATCGGAATGGCAATATGAGCTGAAGCCAACACCCGGAGCTGCCAACCAAGGCGGCGGTTCGGCTACGTTACTGCCTTCGCCCGTGTTCAGTCTGTCAGGGCGTATCATGACGGGACCTGCAGAGCTGCAGATAACGATGCCGGAGGGATATGAATTACCATCCGACACCCGCATCTATATGACCACGAATGGAGAGGAACCTACACTCGAATCCCCTTCTGCTACTGAGTTCCGTCTGCCGATCGAACGAACGATCACCGTCCGCGCCAAACTCCTGTCGACTCATGCCTTGCCTTCGCGCGCGGTCACCCACTCCTACATCTTCCATCCCCGCGAGCTACAGTTGCCCATCGTGAGTCTGGTGACCGACAGCACTTATTTCTATAGTGAAGAGCACGGCATCCTGCTGGGCGGCC
>JAZQBS010000016.1:0-2836 GCA_045545875.1 Bacteroidales bacterium | reverse complement strand
AGCCCAGCCGAAGATGTAATCGACTGTGCCTGCAATATAGCAATCCTCGTAATACTGACGCGACTGCAAGTTTTCGGGGATACGTTGTGTCTTAGCTGCTGCCACAGCCTCGGGAGTCTTGGGGTCGGACTTGCGACCATAGGCGTAAAGTGTGTCCTGATGTCCAAGGAACTTGCAGCGACGGAAGACAACGCAATCACCTGCAACAAGCACGGCAACTGCCTGGCCTACGCCACGTCCACCTTGTGCATAGGATTCGTTGGAGGCAGTGTTCTCAAACACAATGCCAATGGCTTCGAAGTAGGGCGCATAGATATAGGCTGTCGAGGAACCCGATGTTCCAAGTTTGCGACCTGTTACGAGCGAAGTCTTTCCAGCATAATCATCGTTGGTGATGATCACCTCGCCTTCGGTGCGAGCGATCAGCGTCACATGGCTCTTCGACTCAGGCACTACCAGTTTCTCCTTGTATGTGCCTGGTGCAATCATAATTTTGATTTCTTCACTATTGTAGTCGGGGACGGCGTTGATGGCTTCCTGTACAGTCATATAGTCACCCGAACCATCCTTTGCAACTACCAGTTCATATTTGCGGATGAATGGTTTGAGGGCTGGAACGGCTTCGCCTATGGCATCGATGGTGGCTGCACACATCTTGCGAGCTCCACTAATGCGAAGGTGTGTGTTGTCCTCTCGTCCCTTGGGTGCAGCGGCGTAAGTGTTGGCTGGAAGCCAGCAGAAGAGACCCTTCGACCCTTCGACACCTTCGCCCAGAATGACCTTCTTAGAGATGGCATTCATTTCGACAAAAGGAACCTTCATCTCCTTGGCAATGCGACGAGGTGCTTCGAGATAGTCATCAACAGTGCCGTCACCACGGGTGATGATGTGAGTCTCGACCAAAGAATCGCCTTCGGTCTTCAAGGTGATGCCTTTTCCGAAGAGGTCATCCTCCTCGGCTGCATTCTGGTTTTCGAAGAAACTGCGACGTGCGATGCTGTTGAACAGCACAGGAATTCCTCCCTTCTCGCGCGTTTCGTTGACAAATTTGCGAAGGTTGTCGTCGAACGATGCGGGACGTCCCCATTGGTCGGGACAAAGGGCAGGCTCGGGAGTGCCGGGACGAGTGCCACGATTCTCTGACTTGATCTTCTCGTCATTGTGGCCGAACTGTATGAAAACGTAGTCGCCCGGCTTGATGGCATCATAGACCTTTTGCCATTCGCCTTCGAGGATGAACGAGAGCGAGCTGCGTCCGTTGAGAGCGTGATTGTCAACACGAATGTCGTCGGAGAAGAATCCCGATAACATTTGGCCCCAGCCACGTTCCTGATTGTTGCCGTCGAGGGGTTTGTTGGCCATAGTAGAGTCACCAATCATAAAGATGGTGATTGGGCGTTTGGTGTCGGCACTGGTGAGTGACAACATCAGCACAACTGCTGCGAGACATAGCCACCAGGTACTGGTCGGCTTTAGATGTCGGAAAAGTGAGTGTAAAGCATTCATGTGTTTTATTTCGATTTTAGCAGTTCCTTGTATCGGTGTTCATCATTAATGATAGCCATACCTGCATTGAAGACGTCGGATGTATGATTCATGATGCGACTGTAGGCACCTTGTTCATAGAGGTCGTTGGCTAGGTAGGCAGCTACCTGGCTACGGAAAATCTCGTTGGTGTAGAGTGAGTCGAGTTCGTTGCTTTGGGCACTATCCTTGCGTGCCTGTTCGATAATGCCACCGACCATCTCGTCGGTCACCTTGAAGCCCGATTTTTCGTCGAGGAAATCTTCGATCGTTGGATACTGCTGATGCAGTTCCTGCTGGTGAGCCTTGAAATACTGGACAATAAACCTATTGAGCGAACCTTTCGCATTCACGGCACGATGAGATTTCGTATAGGTGGTAGTGTCGAGGGGTACGAAGATATCGGGCATTATACCACCGCCACCATAGACGACACGTCCATTGCGGGTGTAGCATTTGAGCGAGTCGGCGAAGTCGATGCTGTCGGCACTCTGCAGTTCGCCCTGCTTGAAACGATTGAGGATGTCTTCGTTGTAACTCTTCTGATCACCTTTGGTGTATGGTTTCTGAATGCAACGGCCAGATGGTGTATAATAATGTGAGATGGTGAGACGTATCATACCACCATTGGGCATACGAACGGGACTTTGGACAAGACCCTTGCCGAAGGAACGACGTCCTACTATCACTCCACGATCGAGATCCTGCAGACATCCAGCAAGAATCTCTGAAGCCGAAGCGCTCTGTTCGTTGATGAGCACAACCACACGTCCCTTGAAGTGGTCGAAGAGATGACGAGTGAGGTAGTTGCGCTTTCCATCGCTGCGGCCTTCGGTATATACAACGAGTTCGGAAGAGGGAAGCAAGAAGTCGGCAAGTTCGACGGCAGAATTGAGATAACCGCCGCCATTGTCCTGCAGATCTATGATCAGATGCTTCATGCCCTGTTCGTCAAGTTTGCCCATGGCCTTGTCGAACTCCTCAGGAGTGGTTTGTGCAAATCGTGAGAGACGGATGTATCCGATCTCAGGAGCAGCCATATATGAAGCGTCGATACTATAGACAGGAATCTTATCGCGTTCTACCTTGAACCACAATAATACACGCTCTCCTTGACGCATTATACCCAAATCAACCACAGAGCCTTTTGGGCCGCGTAAACGGCGCTGTATCTCGTTGGTATTTAATTTTTGACCAGCAATGGTCGAATCTCCTACCATAATAATGCGATCGCCAGCAAGAATACCGACCTTTTCTGAAGGGCCTCCAGTCACCGTATTGATCACGAGGAGGGTGTCGTTTTCCATTTGGT
>JAZQBS010000015.1:0-3545 GCA_045545875.1 Bacteroidales bacterium | reverse complement strand
ATCGAGAATCTTTACGCATAGTTCCTTTTCGAGAATCGGTAGTTGCTTTGGCCCTAGGTCATCATCGAAGACAACCATACCGATGCGTGGATCGGGTGGTAATTCAACTACCATCTTGCCTCCACTGGGAGTCTTGATTTCCACTTGATCAGTGGTGCCAGTGAATTGGAACTGTGTGTTGGCACCATATTCTGCCTTGAAATCCTGAAGCATCTGATCATATTCCTGATCCTTTTGCAAGATGTAATCCTTGATTTCCTGCAATTTGCCAGGACCTACATATGTGGCATTGTTAGGAGTGTCGAGACGTTGCACAAAACGCTTGACAGGCATTGCTCCTGCCGTTTCGGCAAGGAATGCAAGCTCGTCAAGATATTCCTGCGTCTTCTGCTCGTTCTGTCGTCCTGTGATAAGACCGACAAGGATGCAGTTCTCGCTCTTTTTATTGCTTAATATGAATTCCTTCATTTAGTATCCCCCGCTTTCAATGTCTTCGAGGTCCTGATAGCCGTCAAGGTCGAGTTCGTCATCATTGAACGAATCATCGCCATACATATCGCTGGTGTCGAGATCTTTGAACATGGCATCGATGTCACCCTCCTGCTTGGGAGCCTTGCCCTTTTCGAGCGTGATGACAGGTTGAAGCAGATGTTCGTGGTCACGTACCTCCTTGAGTTGCATATAGAGATAGCGCTCACACATGATGTCGAATTCGAAAAGAAGATTAAGCTTGTTCTTGGCCTCCGTTTCGCTGATGATGTCACTCAGATGAGTGTGCTCCATCAATGGAGCAGGCTCTTTCTCAGGATCATCATGCATGTCAACAGCCGTAATTTCCTTCTTCTTCTCCCAGAATTCATCACAGACGAAGAAAGAGGTCATCAGGTCTTTCTTGTATGCGCAAGTTTTTAGCAAAAGGTCGTTCAGTTCTTGGAACGTGGCCTCAGCATCGATGTCTATTTCACGACGGAAATTATCGACTTCGTCGCTTAAAACTACAAAATGGTATATCATAGATTTCTAAAATGAAATTAGATAGAATCGATATTACATGTTGCCGGCAATGATACCGCGATCTGAGTTACGGATAAACGAAAGGATATAATCACGCTCAGGACTTTGTGGAATTTCTGCCTCGATGTGTTCACAAGCATGAGTAGTGTTGTAACCACTTGCATAGACGAGACGATACATGTCCTGAATGTTGATGATCTGTGCTGTGGTATATCCATGACGACGGAGGCCCACCGTGTTAATGCCCATCCATTTGGCTGGAGAACGTCCTACCATTGCATAGGGAGGAATGTCCTTGACGAGACCCGAGCCACCTTGAATCATACAGAAGGAACCAATGTGGGTAAACTGATGAATGAGTGAACCTCCACCTACGACTGCAAAAGGATCGACCACAACTTCGCCAGCCATCTGAACCGAATTGCTCATGATGACATTATCGCCAACATTGCAATCGTGAGCCACATGGCAATAGGCCATAATCATACAGTTCTTGCCAATTTTAGTGACCATCTTCGATGCAGTACCGCGATGCACGGTCACGCATTCATGAAGCTGAGTGCCATCGCCGATTTCAACAGTCGTATATTCACCCTTGAACTTGAGGTCTTGAGGCACAGTTGCAATGCATGCTCCCGGGAAGATATGTACATTCTTTCCGATACGTGCACCTGGGAAGATGGTGACGTTGTTCTCAAGGATAGTACCATCGCCAATCACTGTGTCATTATAAACGCAGCAGAATGGACCGATCTTTACATTTTCGCCTATCTGAGCACCTTCCTCGATATAGGCAAGAGGGGATATGTTGTTGCTCATAATATTATTTGTTCTTAATGATTTGTGCCATAAATTCACATTCCGAGACAATCTTGTCGCCTACAAATGCATAACCTTTCATCTGGGCAATACCACGACGAAGAGGAGTCATGAAGGAAACGTGGAAGATTAGCGTATCGCCGGGGACAACCTTCTGACGGAATTTCACGTTATCAATCTTCATGAAGTAGGTTGAATAGCGTTCAGGTTCGTCGACACAACTCAATACAAGGATGCCCGAACATTGCGCCATTGCTTCAATCTGGAGGACACCAGGCATAACGGGTTCATCGGGGAAGTGTCCCACAAAGAATGGCTCGTTTGCGGTGACGTTCTTGATGCCCACTACAAAGTCATTCTCTTCGATTTGAACGATCTTGTCGACAAGCTGCATGGGGTAGCGGTGTGGCATGATTTTCTTGATGCCGACATTGTCCATGATTGGCTCCTTGTTCGGATCATAAACAGGTGCCTGCACTTCTGTTCGTTTCATCTCCTTGCGTACCACACGAGCAAGTTTGTTGTTCATGCCATGACCGGGACGAGTAGCGATGACGCGACCCTGAATGTACTTGCCGACGAGAGCAAGGTCACCGATGATGTCGAGCAGTTTGTGACGAGCAGGTTCGTTGTCCCACTGAAGAGGACGTTTCTGTACATAGCCAAGATTCTCGGCTGATGGTGCTTGGCTGCCAATTGTTGCTGCCAGCGTGTTGAGTTCTTCTTGGCTGACCTTTTTGTCGTAGATTACAACCGCGTTGTCGAGGTCGCCACCCTTGATAAGGTTGACAGCCAGGAGAGGTTGAATCTCACGAACGAATACGAATGTTCGTGCAGCAGCCACTTGGTCAGCGAAATCGTTGATGTCGTTCAACACGGCGAACTGGTTGTTGAGAACTGGGCTGGGATAATCGACAAATGTGGTAACAGAGAAATGGTCATCGGGGAAGATCTCGAGTTTCACGCCACTTGCCTCGTCAACTACCTCATACTTCTTCATGATGCGGAAGATCTCGCGCTTGGCACTTTGTTCTACCACACCCACATTTTGAATAGCTTTTACCCAAGGCAATGCCGAACCATCAAGGATAGGTATCTCGGGGGCGTTAATTTTAATCAGACAGTTGTCAACACCGAGACAATAAAGGGCAGCCATGGCATGTTCGATGGTCGAGATAGTAATGTCACCTTTTTTAATGACTGTGCCACGGTTGGTGGCTGCAACGTTGTCGGCAACGGCTTCGACGATGGGTTCACCCTCAAGGTCGATGCGCTGGAATCGATAACCGGTATTAGGTTCTGAGGGGCAGAAAGTGGCCGTGATATTAAGGCCGGTATGCAGACCTTTGCCTTCGAGAGTGAAAGGTGCTGCGAGTGTCTGTTGTTTTTGCATTTCTATATAATTGAGTTATTCTTTGTTCGAAAGTTCTTTCTTTATCTGTTGTAAGTCGCGTTGCATATCTGGCAGTCGTTTCAAATAGACGGCTTGACGTGCCCAATCTCGTGCTGGAATCACGGGGTAACCCATCAATACCTGCTTGTCGCCAATGTTGCCGGGGATGCCTGATTGTGCGCCGAAGGTGTTCTGATTGCCAATCTCGCATTGTCCAGCCACACCCACTTGTCCGGCGAAGGTGTTCCATGCGCCAATCTTTGTGGTGCCGGCGACACCTACTTGCGAGCAGAAGATGTTGTTCTCCTTGGTCACCACG
>JAZQBS010000014.1:0-2685 GCA_045545875.1 Bacteroidales bacterium | reverse complement strand
CCGCTTGGCCCTTCCGACTTGGAACTCGCTCCGATGCAGATTGGCTCGTGGGGACAGCTCCAGGAATGGGTCGAGGATTGGGACAATCCTGCCGACGATCATCGCCATGTGAGTCATCTCTACGGGCTCTTCCCCAGCAATCGCATTTCGGCGCGCAATACGCCCGACCTCGCCAAGGCGGCACAGGTCAGCCTCGAGCATCGTGGCGACATCTCGACAGGTTGGGCGATGGGTTGGCGTGTCTGTCTGTGGGCTCGTCTCCTCGATGGCAACCATGCCTACAAGCTCATCGAGAACCAGTTGAGTCTGACGCACGAACGCGATGTGTCGTACGAACCCAAGCTGGGCGGCGGCACCTACGCCAACCTCTTCGACGCTCATCCACCTTTCCAGATCGATGGCAATTTCGGTTGCACGGCAGGCATTGCCGAGATGCTGATGCAAAGCCAGGACCCTGTCATCCAGCTGCTCCCCGCTCTTCCCGACTATTGGAAGAAGGAAGGACGCATCTCGGGTCTCGTGGCCCGTGGTGGCTTCGTCATCGATATGGAGTGGCACGACGGCAAGGTCTCTCGCCTCGAAGTCACCTCCCGCCTCGGTGGCTTGCTCCAGATTGCAGGCCCCGGCCTCAAGAAGACCCTCAAGCGTCAGACCCAGGCTGGGCAAAGCTATCTTCTGGTAAAATAATAGGTATGTACCAAAATTGATGAAAAATTAACGTTAATTCGCGATAATTCGTGTTAAAAAAAATCCACACACACTCATGAAACAGCTCCTTTTATCATTCCTCCTCCTTTGTGCAAGCCTATCAGTCTTTGCAGCAGCTCCCTACGAGAAGCCCTGGACGCACGGTCGTCTGCAGGTCAGCGAAAACCATCTCTATCTCCAGCATGCCGACGGCACTCCTTTCTTCTGGCAGGGCGAGACGGGCTGGCTGATGCCCGAGAAACTCAATCGCGCACAGGTCGGCTTCTACCTGACGCAGTGTGCCAACGCAGGATATAACGTCGTGCAGGTGCAGACCGTCAATGGCGTACCCGCCTACAACGTTTATGGCCAGCCTTCGATGATTCCCAACAAGAAGGGCGATATGTTCGACTTCACGCCCTTCGACACCAAGGCACAGCGCACCCTGCAGAATGCCTACACCTATTGGGATCATTTCGACTACATCTTCGACCAGGCCGAGCAGCGTGGCATATACATCGGCATGGTCTGCATCTGGGGCGGTCTTGTCAAGGCAGGGCTGATGGATGTCCAGCAGGCAAAGGCCTATGGCAAGTTCCTTGCCGAGCGTTATGGCAATCGTCCCAACGTCGTATGGATCATCGGCGGCGACCAGCGCGGCGACGTGAAGCCCGAGGTCTGGGAGGCTTTGGCCAACACCATCCGTCAGTACGACAAGAATCACCTCGTCACCTATCATCCCTTTGGCCGCACCAGTTCGGTCACCTGGTGGAACGATGCCGAATGGCTCGACTTCAATATGTTCCAGTCGGGACACCGTCGCTATGGTCAGCGTCGCGGCGATGGTGATACGTCCAACACTGCCGAGACCGAGGAGGACAACTGGCGCTATGTCGAGGCTGCCCACAAGCTCCAGCCTCTCAAGCCCATTCTCGATGCCGAACCTTCCTACGAACGCATCCCGCAGGGTTTGCACGACACCACCCAGCCTCAATGGCAGGCGCAGGACTGTCGTCGCTATGCCTGGTGGAGCGTGCTGGCAGGCAGTTGCGGTCATACCTATGGCAACAACGCCCTGATGCAGTTCTATCAGCCCGGCGATGGTCAGGCCTATGGCTGCACCACGCCCTGGTACGAGGCCGTCTATGACCCCGGCTTCCTGCAGATGCAGTATGTCAAGCGACTGATGCTCATGCTTCCCTATTTCGACCGTGTGGCCGACCAGAGCGTCCTTGTGGGCGAATATGGCAGGCGCTACGAGCGTCCTGTGGCAAGTCGTGGCAAGGATTATATCGTGGCATATACCTATGTGGGTGGTGCGCTCGATGTCGATTTGACCCGTATCTCCGGCAGTCAGAAGAAGGCTTGGTGGTACAGTCCTTCGACGGGCGAATTCCGCTTCATCGGTCAGTTCGACGACAGCAAGTGCCAGCATTTTGCCCCCGATGCACCCTATGGCCCGGGCTATGACCAGGTGTTGGTTATCGTCGATGCCTCGAAGGATTACATCCATTAAGCAGAGGCTTGTTTGAAAGGTTCGAAAAGTTCAAAAGGGTCGAAAGGTTGCTCCCTTCGGTCGCGTCCGAGGGAAGCAAAAGGTTCGAAGGGTCAAAACTTAGAATGTCCATATGCTCGAAAGCCTGCACGAACTCGGACTCTCCGACGAAGCCATCGCCCTGGCGCAGGGTATGCTCCTGGGCGACAAGTCGGGTTTGTCGTCCGAGGTGGTCAGCGCCTTCCGGACGGCGGGGATGAGTCACATCATGGCTGTCTCCGGCCTCCATGTCGGCATCATCATGTCGATCATCTGGATATGTTTCCGTCCCTTCGAGATGCTCGCTGGGTATTTTGCCCCTTGCAGCCTCACTGTCCATTACGTGCTGGGTGACCTCAAGCGCATCGTCGTGATTGCCCTCACGGCCTTTTACGTTTGGCTGATAGGCGCTCCACCCAGTGCCGTTCGTGCCGCGCTGATGCTCTCCCTGCTGATGCTCGGGT
>JAZQBS010000013.1:0-31319 GCA_045545875.1 Bacteroidales bacterium | reverse complement strand
GCGGCCAATTATTTGTTTACAGGCATTCGGTTCCACGCTGCAAATTAGGATCGTGACCTACTCGTTATTGTGGATTTCTTGCTTAGCGGGCACAAAGCTAATCACTTTTTCCCAAATACGCAAGGCTAACGATCTTTTTTTTTGCGACCAAATGCCTGGCACCTTCCTGTTATTATCCGCTTTTGTTTTCGATTTCTCGAAATGGACGCTGCAAATATACTGATTATTGCTCAAAAAAAGATGGACATTTATAAAAAATACAACTTACCGACCATTACCAATAAATACTTAATATCCAGTTATAAAAGAAACGACCGCTATTACTTTTTCAGCGGTCGCTTTTCATAGGGGGTGGACATTAGCCCATAAGGGAGGGCGCTTCTGCAACACTTCTTGAGATTCGATATGCTGGGGAAGGATCTCAGCAAAGAGAGATTTCAAGGTGTTGCTTACTCATATTTATAAAACGAACAAGTCGGCTGTTTATTGCATGGCCAGCCATCAATTTATAAAAGGGAGATGGGAGAGTGAATAGAAAAGTACCTTAGGCGCTACTAGGTTAAACTTCTCTATACGGAAGAAAAGACAATTTATTGCATATCTATGTTATTTGACTAATACGAGACGTGACTTTCCACCTTGCTGAATGATATTGAGTCCCTTGCCAAGCGAAGACTGGCGATGACCCATCATGTCGTAAATAGCATCGGAACTTGTATTGCCAATCTTGTTCAGACTATTGGGATCCTTGACGCTTTCTTCATCGATGGTGTTGATATGCCCGATGAACATCACTTTATCACAGCTATTGTCCTCGATGGTGAAATAGAACGGGTGATCGATGGTCAAATACTTGATTTCCTCGGGATGAATACCCGTTTCAATTGCAATAACGGTAGCGGCCGATGCTACAACACCATTCTCGTCCACTGCAAGATGGGATAACTGCTTGATCGTCGACACAAATAATGAGCCGTCAGCCATGCCGCTAAGGTCGGCACTCACGAAAACTTCGTCCATGCCCATCTCCTGTAAGGTTTCATTCAATAGAAATTCAGCATCGGTTGTGAAGCGAGGTAATCGCAAAATTACGCGATATTCACTACTGAATGCCTGTTTTGCCTGTGTATAGATGGCATTGTCGAAAGCGGTATCGTCTGTCGGGGCGAAGAAGGTCATCGAGAACCTGCGATCGTGGCCAAACCATAGGCGTACTGCCTTGAAACCCTCTACCTCGGCATAATCCAGATGGTAATCGAAATACATCATGGGCACGTTTTTCACATCATCGGAAGAAGTGTAGAAGGGCATCTCCTTTGTGTCCTCAATAGAGGCTCCATCTTGCCAGCTTGCCTTGAAATAGAGAGCATTGACCAGCAACATGAGCAGCTCCTCACTCGGCTGGATATTCAGCGAGGGAATTGTCCCATGCGTCTTATCCTTCACCCAGGCATCGACCGCAGCCATGCTTTCGGGAAGGGCAAGGTCAAGCTGGCAGAAGCTGGCTCGATAACAGATGCCCAATGTGTCGATGTACTTGTCGTGGCAGGTAATAAAGTCATCGGCCCAGAAACTGTTGGCGAGCTCCAAAACGGGCTTTTCTCCTTCCCCCCATTCGTTTTCATTCCATTCGCAGGGTTTCAAAAGGTCGTCGATCAGCTGACTGTTGTAGTCGGCGAGGCCCCGGAAATCGTCGGGGAGATAGAGTACCTTGTTTATGCAATTCAAAGTGGTTGAGTTGGCTCCCTGCTGGAGCATTCCCACGGCGAACCATGCCGAGAGCGGGGAGATGACTACATTGGTAGGTTCGTCGGCTTCCGAAGAATGCTTTTCGAACCCTTGATAAAGGTCGAACGAGAACTGCTGATATGAAGCAGAGCAATCGGCTACCGTTTTTTCTGTGTCGTCGGACAGGTTAGCTCCTATCGCACTGGCAGAGATAAGGGAAAGAAACAAAAGAACTGGTTTCATAATGATGTTACTAAAGGGTTAGACATCTTTACCAAGACGTGGCAAAGATACAAAATAAATCTGAAAATAACACATCTTTTGGTGGAATATTTAAAATAAAGGACACTTTTAACCATTATTTTAGGTAAAATCGTTGATTTCCCATTCCTTTTCAGAGGCAAATTGCTTAGTAAAGCAGTAAAGTTAAGGATTTCGGCAGATATCTCAGCTCCTCAATATTTCATGCTAATACGGCTTTGCAATTTAGGTTGCGGATTTGAGGTTTTATTTTTTATAATTTTATTTTTTTATTTTTCAGAAACGAAATTCTATTCAGGAACACAGCCGAATAATAGACGAAAATCGCATTAAGTACTCTGTCGGCCGTGAGAGTATTTTCGCAGTTGTGGCGCATACTCTGTCGCCCGTCAGAGTATTCCATCCCTTTGCATCGCGTACTCTGTCGGCCGTCACGATATTTGCGCAAATTGCGGAAGTACTATGTCGGCTGTCAGAGTATTTCCGCACAAGTTGATGGTACTTTGTCGGCCGTTGGAGTACTCCATCCTGTAGCATCGCGTACTCTGTCGGCCGTTGGAGTATTCCATCCCGTAGCCTCGGGTATTCTGTCGGCCGTCACGATACTTGCGCGAAATGAGGAAGCATTCTGTCGGCCGTCAGAGTGCTTCCTCTTACAGCATAATGCATCGTGACGCGCGACAGAGTGCTTGATGACATAAAAGACGATGTATCCGAAAATGTAACCTGCTTTCCGAGCAGTAACGAACTCTAATCCGAAAGCACAATTCCCCATTTCCAATCGTGGCATGTCTGCCTACGTTCGCAGGCGTACAACTTTCGGCAGGAAATTGTGCGCCTACGTTCGTAGATGTACAATATTCCGGAAGAAATTGTGCGCCTACGTTCGTGGAGGGACATAATCCGATAGCAGCATGTCCCCCAACGTTCGCAGAAGGACATCATCCGATAGCAGCATGTCCACCAACGTTCGCAGAAGGACATCATCCGATAGCAGCATGTCCCTCAACGTTCGTAGAGGGACATCATTCGACAGCAACATGTCCCCCAACGTTCGTAGAGGGACATCATTCGACAGCAGCATGTCCCCCAACGTTCGTAGAGGGACATCATCCGATGGCGGCATGTCCCTCAACGTTCGCGGAAGGACATCATCCGATGGCGGCATGTCCCTCAACGTTCGCGGAAGGACATAATCCGATGGCGGCATGTCCTCAGACGTTCGTTTGAGGACATAGTTCTGCAGAATAGCCATCCTGATCCCGATTCTATTATCCCGGGGTTGAGAATTAGCGTTTCTTTTCGAGTGGTCTTTGACGACAAGAAAAATTTAATTTTTTTTCATTAAATAATTGCCGAGCCAATTCATTCGTAGATCGCCGTGGCACCCTGGCGCTTCACTTCGACACGGGACTTGAAGAGGGAGCGGAGCTGGTCGAGGGAAAGCGAGGGACGAGGGGCAAACGACGAAGAGGCGGCGTAGGTGCGGAGGCTATAGAGCATCTGCTGGAGTTCTGGACTGTCGGCACCCTTCGAGAGCAGGTCGATAGACGAGAAGAGCAGACGCCCCTCTCCCACCTTGGCTTCGAACACCGTGCAGAGACGACGGTTGTGCATAAAGTTATCGACACTCTCGACAATGGGCGTAACGGACTGCTGCAGCGAATCGATGTCGAGCACCGTGCTGCGCTTGGCGAGACGCCACCACTGCCAGCTGCCGAAACTCTCGGTGGGGAACTGTGCCAGGGCAGGATGCGCGGGATTGCAGAGCAAGCCCATGGTGCCCGCCTGCTTGGGGAAGTGGACGGGGCTCCAGAACACCGGCACAAACTTGCCCTCAAGGCCTTCGAGCGAACCGAGCACAGGCGAAAGGATGACCGTGCCACCCTTGGCCAGGACGGCTTCGGCTTCCTTCAGACTAGCGGTGACGCACACATCGTCGTTGACCTCAGGCACGTCGGGATAAACCCAGAGGGGCCACTCGTTGCACCACTCGCTTTCGCTCACAGCCAGACGCAGGGTGAGCCGACTTGCCGCCTTGATGCCGGAAAGGCTCAAACGCAGGCTGTCGATGCGCGTGACGTCGCCATTGGCCACTTCGACCAACGCCTTCGACCCCTGCTGCAGCATATTGCCATCGGAGCCGAGCAGCGACCAGAGCAGTTCGCGACCTACCAGCGCCTGACCGGAATAGTTGGCCAACTGCAGATCGACAAGCAGAGGTTCGCTGGTGCGATAGACGGCCTTGTCGAAACTGGCAAGCGGAACGACGGGCGCACAGAACTGACGGAACCACGACGGCTCGACCACGTGCTTCGACTCCCAGAACGCATTGACCAGACCCACGAGGGCCGTGCCCTGGCCGGGGAAGTCCTGCAGACCAAGCAACTGATAGCCCGAAATGCCGCGCGTCTTCATCGCACGCTCGATCTCCTCCTTATAGAGCAGCGCAGCCAGATGGCCTGATGCCTGGAGCCAGTCCTCGGCACGGTCGAGCAGGCCTTTCTGCTCGAGGTCGGCACGCACAGCCTTCAGGTTGAGCGGGTCGAGCGAACCCGTGTAGTGGTCGATTTCCTTGATGTCGGGATAGACCGAATACTGCCCGATCTCGTGGGTGATGATGGGCACTGCGATGCCCTCGGTCGAGGCATTGTAGTTGCGGTTGAATGCAGGCGGTTCGGCATCGAAGACACCCTGTCCGCGCACCCACCCGCGATCGGTCCATTGGGTGACGAAATACTGGTCCTCGGGCTCGGGATGGCCGCCATGTCCCTTCTCGAAGGTGAACGAGGTGGTGGTGTAGAGATGGCGCGGATCGCGCACCTTCATCTCGGCGACGAAGGCATTGAGGAAGTCGAAATCGTACTGCAACTCGTTACCCACACTGAGCAGGCAGAACGACGGATGATTGCCGTAGTTGCGGACGATGCTCTCGTATTCGTGACGCAGGAAGTCATAGACCGTGCTGTCGCTGCCCAGGTTGGTGGCCCAGATGGGCAACTCCACACCAAGATAGAAGCCCATCTCGTCGGCCACCTCGAAGGCGGCATTGGGAGGACACCACGAATGGAAACGCAGATGATTGAGTCCCCATTCCTTAGCCGTCTCGAACACCTTTCGCCACCCTTCCTTGTCGGTGGGCGGACAGCCCGTAAGCGGGAAGATGCAGCATTCGAGCGCACCGCGCAGGAAGACGGGTTCGCCATTGACGAGCAGTTTGCCATCGCGCGTGCCGACCTGGCGAAGGCCAATATTGACCATCGTTTCAGAGATGTCGTCCTTGGTCTCCATACTTGCCCCGACAACAAGCATATCGGGATGTGCCTCGGACCAGCGCGGGGCGTGGGCGGGCAGATTGCAGCTCAATGTGAGCGTGGTGGTGCCTGGCTCAAACGTCTCCTGCACGGGCGAGGATGGCCACATCTCGGATGCCTGCCCCTTGGGCGAAGTGATCAGCATCAGATAGGCCTCCTGAAACTCGGGAGTATGATTGGTGACGGTGAGCACCACATCGAGACGCTTGAGCGTGGGATCGGGATAAACCTCCATCCTATCGATGCTGACTTCGGGCAGGGCACGCAGCTCCATCTTACCCAGGATGCCGTTCCACTTGACCTGTGTGGCATCGGTGTAGGAATGGCAGAGTTCATCGACGGAGATGTCGTACTGCTTGCGGTTATCGACACAAACCTGAATGGTGTGCCGGCCTGCAGCAAGTCCTCGCGGCAAGACGTAGCGATGGGGCGTGACGAGGCTTTCGTCGGTGTAGTCGAGCGCCTCGACGGGCTGACCATCGATGAGGACTGTGCTCTTCCAAAGCACGCGTTCGAGGACGATTTCCAACGGCTTGTCGGCCATCTTCTTCTTCACTTCGAACGAACGGGTGTAATAGGCCTCACCCACGAAACTGTGACGGCGCGTGAGACGCAGCACCTGCGGTTTCTCGAGACGGGGCTGCAGTGTATCGGCAATGCCGATGCCTGCCATATCGGTGGTACCGGGCAACTGGATGGTCTGCGGCTGGGCGTCGGGACTATCGAGGCGCACCTGCCACTCACCACTCAGATCGACGACGAAGTCTTCAGGACGAGTGCAGGACAAGAGGAGCGTGCTTGCGAGGAGCAGCAGCAAAAAGGATGGGAGTTTCTTGAACATAATTTTAGAAAAATATCGGAGTACTCGGAGTTTTCGGAGTACTCGGAATACTCGGATTATTCGGAGTACTCCGAAACTCAGATTCTCGGATTATTGAACTTCAAAGCTGACCTCGGCGGATTTGAGCAAGGGAGAAGTGAAGCGGACGGTGACGCGGCCTGTTTCGCCGACACTGCCCACATAGGCCAGGAGGCGACCCATATAGACACGCTGGAGGTTGTCGCGATAGTTGCCCATATCGCTGTTGTCGGAGCCTTCAAGACCCAAGAGGCGGGCAGGACCTTCGACCTCGCAGCGGATGTTGTTGTCGGCAAGTTTCACCACGATGCCGTTCTCGTCGAGCACTTCGACCGTGATATGTGCCACACGACGATCGGCACCAATCACTTCCTTATCGACCGAAGCACGAATCTGATAGGGACGGCCAGAACTGCGGATGACGTAGGATGCCTGCACATTGCCCTGGGCATCGCAGCCTTCGGCACGAAGTTCGCCGGGAGCATAAGGCACATCCCAGAAGATGATGCCCTCCTCATCGTCGAAAGGCTTCAGGGCGCCCACCTCGCTGCCATTGAGGAGGAGACGCGCCTGCGCACAGTTGGTGTAGCAGAACACGCGGATCAGCTTGCCTTCGTCGTAGTTCCAGATGTCGGGAGCATCCTGGGTGAGGAATTCGCGCGGTGGACGATTGTTGCCCCAGCGGCGAGGCTCACGTTTTTCGAACGTACCGATGTAGCAGACAGGCTGTTCGCACCAAAGGGCAGCACGGAAATATCCGCGTGGCTTGGGGAACGAACCGAAGTCGAGCAGACCTGTGTGCAGACCGCGCGAAGGCCAGCGTCCCGATTCGCCCAAGTAGTCGGTGCCCGTCCAGATGAACTGTCCGAAGATGAAGTCCTTGTCGCGCACGGCCTTCCAGGCACTGTAGCCCGTGCCGTTCTCCGAACCGTAGATGACACGGTCGGGATAGGTGGCGTGGTCCTCGTCGTAACGATTCTCGGTGTAGTTGTAGCCCACCACATCGACAGCCTCGGGATATTCGGTCTCGTTGCTCATCACCACACCTGCAAGGGCACCGGTGACGGGACGGCTGGTATCGACACTGCGCACACAGGCGGCGAGGCGCTTGGCAATCTTTCCGATGCGCTCGGCATTGGGACGCGAAGGATCGTAGCCTCCGAACATCGGCTGGTTGATGGCCGAGTTCTTGCCATCGAGGATGGGATGCGAATAGGGATCGTTGGGATAATCGACCTCGTTGCCGATGCTCCAAAGGAAGATGCTGGGGTGATTGCGGTCGCGGCGCACCATGTCGGTCACATCGCGGTCGATCCACTCCTCGAAGAAGTCGTAGGTGCCGTCGAACGATGGGGTGCCGACGTTCCAGCCCTCGACCCACTTGCGCTTGGGGAATTCCCATTCGTCGGAAGCCTCGTCCATCACGAGCAGACCGAGTTCGTCGCAAAGGTCATAGAGGACGGGTGCCTGCGGATTGTGGGCGCAGCGGATGGCATTCACACCAATCTGCTTGAGGTTCTCGAGGCGGCGACGCCACACATCGTCGGGTACGGCAGCACCGAGCGTGCCGGCATCGTGATGCAGACAGACGCCCTTGATCTTCATCCAGCGGCCATTGAGCGCAAAGCCCTTGTTGGCATCGAACTGCAGCGAACGCAGGCCGACGTTGATCTCATTGCCGTCGATGGGCTGATTGCCTTTCAGAAGCGTGGTGCGCAGCAGGTAGAGATAGGGATCGTTGAGGTCCCAGCGATGCGGACGGGTGACATTGAGGCTTATCTTGTTGGCAGCCTTGGCACTAACCATCTTTTGAGCCACCACACGACCATTGGCATCGAGCAGCTGGACGTGCAGCTTCAGGCCGCTCACTCCCTCCGCATTATCGATGGCAACATCGACATCGACCTTAGCCGAAGCATCGTTGAGCTTGGAGCAAACCCAGCCTGTGCCCCACTGGGCAAGGTGCGTCTTCGGTGCTTCAATATACCACACATCGCGATAGATGCCCGAGCCCGTGTACCAGCGGCAATCGGCATAACGGCTATGATCGACACGCACCGCGAGGACGTTGTCGCCTGCCTTGAGGTAGGGCGTCATATCGTAGAGGAACGACGCGAAGCCCGAGGGACGATAGCCGAGCAAGTGGCCGTTGAGATAGACGGAGGAGCGGTTGTAGATGCCTTCGAAGTAGATGAAGGTGAGGTTCGAAAGGTTCGAGAGGTTCGAGAGGTTTGAAGGGTTTGAAGGGTTAAGAGGAGTTGCCAAAGCGGGATCGTTGGCAGCGAGGACGAAATGCTTGCGGTACCAGGCGATGCCACCGGGATAGTAGCCCGTGCAACTGGCGAGAGTGGGCGAAGCCTGCCCTTCGACCGACCAGTCGTGGGGCAAGTCGAGATGCCGCCACTTGCTGTCGTCGAAACTGGGATTGACTGCCAATGAGTCGTCGCCCAATTGGAAGAGCCAGTCCTGATTGAACTTTTGTGCATCGCCAAAGCCGACCTGTGCCGAGGCGGTTATTGCCAAAAGGGACAATAATGAGATGAACAGTCTTTTCATGATGGATTTATTGATTATTAATAATTCTACGGACTAAAAGGACTTAAAGGACAGAGGGTGAAGGGAGCAAGTCCCTAAAGTCCAAAGAGTCCGTAGAAAAAACTTAGACTCCTTAGAGATTCATTCCGGAGTAGGATCAAAGATCGAAGACGAAGGTGGTGACGCTGCTGCCTTCAAGCTTGAAGACGGTGGACGAGGCGTTGAGCGCCTGCTGCTGGAGGTTCTTGCGCTGGGTGGTGGTGTAGGACGTCAGCGTGGCGGGGGTGACACCCTTCAACGACAGACGCACCTCCATCTCGGCAGCATTGAGGTTGCTCATCACCACGACGATACGCTTTCCATCGGGCGAAATGAAGCCCGTGCCGAAGAACGTGCGGTCGTAGTTGGGGATATCGACCTCGATGCGCTTGAAGCCCGGACGCACGAAGAGGCTGTAGTTGCCGAGTACCCAAAGGGTGGCATCGGCCTTGTAGGTGCCTTCGCCCGAGAGATCGATGCTGTAGGTGCCGCCCGAAGGCGTGAAGTCGATGAGCATGAAGCGGTCGAGCTGGCTCCAACGGGAAACGTCCATCGAGGTCCAGAAGCTCCATGAGGTGACACCGGCCTCGGTGAGGTCGTTGTAGATCACCTTGTCCATGACGAGGGCGATGTCCATCTCGTTACTGTTGTCGTAGCCGGGGAACTCGGAGTAGCCATCACCGAGCATCGACCATTCGGTCTGCCAGAGGCCAATGCCGTTCTCGGCGGCCCTGGTGGCAGCCTGCTGACGTATGTTCTGCATGCCGCGCCAGGTGCCGTCGGTCCAATAACTGTGGGCGCCATAGACGGGCGCCATGTGGCTGAGGTCGCCTACGTAGTTGTCGCTGGCAGCGTTGAAGAACGAATAGATGCAGTCGGAATAATCGACGTTGCCCTTGACCTTGTAGGAATACTCCCAGTCGGCACCTTCGCCCAGCAGGATCTTGACATCGGCAAGACCCTCGTTGTCGAGCGCCGTATTAAGTTCGCGGGAGAGCTTGGCCACTTCGCTGTTCTTCCAGCCGGAGCCTTCCTGATCGTGTCCCTCCCAGGCATACTGAGGCTCGTTGACGGGCGAAATGTGCGTGACAGGATAGCCCCAGGCAATGTACTGGGCAGCGACCTTGGCCATATAGCCGGCGAAGTCGTCGTAGCAGTCGGCCTTGAGGTTGGCCGAATGGCCGCTGTCGCTGTAGCCCTTGCCGTTGCGCGTGAACTGCACGTTGGGCGAATTGCTGAAGAGGACGACGCTCTCGACGCCATAGTCCTTGGCCTTGTCGAGGAAGAAACGCTGGCCTTCGCAGCGCGACCAGTCGTACGAGAGGTCGTCGTTGAGGTAGCTTTCGCCGCGACGGTAGTAGTTGTAGCCGTTCTGGCCGTTCTCGACACCGATGTTGCTGGCAAGACCCTGTTCGGCAGAACCGCCTCCCAGGTTGCTGCGCCACATCGAAAGGCCGATGCCCTTGGGCTGTCCGTTGCTTACCTCACGGCTGAAAAGGAGTTCGGCAATGCCATCGCGCTTGCTGGTCCAGTACTTGCCGATGACAGCAGGTGCCCAGCAGTCGGACGCTGCAAAGCCTTCCATGGTCTGATAGGTCACCGAAGGATCGACGACACCGGTGAGGACAGCCTGTGCCTGCTTGACCGTGACAGTGGCTGTGAGCTTGCCCAAAGTATAGGTGAGGGTGGCCGTACGGGCAGCACCCGTGTTGGCTTCGGCCTTGAAGCCGCGCTTGTTCTCGCTCGAAGCTGCCGTCTGGGTGATCCATCCGGCATCGACGCTGAACTGTGGCACACCGTTGGTAGTAATCGTTATCTCGAAGGTCTGTTCCTGGTCATCGATGCTGATGGTGGTGGGCTCGACCTTCAGCACATCGGCAGCCGACTGGGTGACCTGCACGTTCTTCGACTGACTGCCACTGATGACGGTGAGTGTGGCTGTGCGTTCGGCCTCGTTGGGGTTGGCCTGCACATTCATCGTAAAGGTATAGGCTCCTGCGACAGCGGGGTCGGTGCCACGACTTCCTGTCGTAATCCACGATTCGGAACTGGTGACGGTGGGCACGTGCGACGACTGGACGGAGAGCTTCAGCGTACCTCCATCCTGACCGATCGTAGCTGTGGCTGGGCTGACCGTGAGGACATCATCGACCACGGGATCGTCATCACCGCTGCACGCGGGGCACACTAACGCAACCATTAAGGCAGTTGCAAGGGATGTAAATGAGCGAAAGATTTTCTTCATGACGGGAAATGAAAAGGAAAGCACCGCCGACGACCGCGATTCACAGTCGCCCACGGTGCTATTTTATAACACATTCAAATTAGTTCCATCCAGGATTCTGGGTGATGGAGCCATTGGAGTGCTCGATCTCGTAGAGCGGGATTGGGAAGAGCAGGTCGCGGCTCTCGTCGAACGAGATACCCTTGTCGCTCGGTTCCTTGGTGGCTGCATACTCGTAGGGATCGGCAGTCAGCACGTTGGTGTTGCGCTTGACGAACGAGCCATTGGGGCCGAGAATCTCGGCAATCACCTTGTGACCCGGGTTCTTGATCGACTCCCAGCGACGGATGTCGTAGAGACGGTTGTACTCGAGGGCAAGCTCGAGACGACGCTCGGTGCGGATGGCCTGCTTGAGGGTGTTGCCGGTAGAGGTGACATTGTCACGACCTACACGGTTGCGCACCTGATTGAGAGCCCACTGTGCCTCGGAGTCGTTGCCGGTCTCGTTGCAAGCCTCGGCATACAGCAACAGGATGTCGGCATAACGCAGCAGACGGATGTTGAGCGGGATGAAGTCCTGGCTCCACTTGCTTGGACGCTTCTTGTAGGGGATGTAGAGCTTGCGGCTCACACGTGCCGACTTGTGAACGTCGGGCGAGATGTAGTAGGTACCCTCCACCATATCGGCGTGCTGGTTGGACTGAGCGGCATACTGGTCGGCAACGAGTTCGGCAAAGTCATCCTCGCCAGGAATCTCGGTGGCACCGGTCTTGATGATGGTCCACTTCAGACGCTCGTAGTCGCCTTCGTCGATGAATGCCTGCTCGAGGTCGCTAGTGGGAAGACCCCAGGCCCAGCCATCGTTGACCTCCGTACGGTTGGCGCTGACAACCGACAGGGCGTTGCCTAGGGCATAGGTCTCGTTGAAGACTGTCTGGATCTCGAAGAGCGACTCCTTGTTGTTGTTGGTATCGACATTCCAGACGTCGCCGAAGTCCTCCATCAGCTCATACTCCTTCGAATCGATGACCTGCTTGAGAACGGCAGCAGCCTCGCTCCACTTCTCCTGATAGACCAGCGACTTGCCGAGATATCCGAGGGCAGCGCCCTTGGTGGCACGTCCGAGTTCGGAGGAAGAGTACTGGCTGCGCAACGGCAACCCTTCGGCAGCATCACGGAAGTCCTGCTCGACCAGAGCCCAGACCTCGGCGGCCGACGAACGGGCAATGCCCTCGACATCCTCAGGCATCATGAAGTCGTTGACGATGGGCACGCCACCGAAGTTGCGCACCAGGTCGAAATAGTAGTATCCGCGCAGGAACTTGGCTTCGGCAATGAAGCGAGCCTGCTTCTGGGTGTCCTGGAAGTGTGCATTGGGGATGCGGTTGATGGCAACGTTGCATGAGAGGATTCCCTTATAACGATGCATCCAGTAGTTGTTGAGAGGGCCGTTCGACTGACCGATGCCCTGATAATGTGCCAGCGAATAGTAGTCGCTCTGGCTCTGCTGAAGGTTGCCCATCCACATGTCGTCGGAGCACATGTCGGTCATGATCCAGAAGTTCTGAATCTGCCACCAGCCATAGAACGTCAGGGCATTGTAGCAACCGTTGAGGTAGGAAGTGGCCTCATCCTCGGTCACGAAATATGAATCGAGGGTTTGCTGACCATTGACCGTCTCGTCAAGGAAATCATCGCAAGCGACAACAATAGAAGCAGCGGTGCCCAGGGCAGCAAAATATAATAATGTCTTTTTCATAATTTATATTCGGCAAAAATACTGTTAGAAGTTGAAGTCAAGACCGAACAGGAAGGTACGTGGAGAAGGATATGCGATGTTGTCGATACCCGTCTCGATAACGCTGCCGTCGTAAGCCGGACGTTCAGGATCCATACCGCTGTAGCCAGTGATGGTGAACGGATTCTGGGCTGTCAGATAGAAACGCAGGACGTGCTCCTTGAAGAAGCCCTTCTTGGGCAGGGTGTAGCCAAGCTGAATCTGCTTGCAACGCATGTAGGAGCCATCCTCGACATAGAAGTCGCTGACGCGGCCATAGTTGCGGTTGTTGTCGCTCACCGAGAGACGAGGGATATCATTCGAAGTGCCTTCGCCATGCCAAGCCTTCTCGAAGGTGCCTTCGAGGACGTTCTGTCCGTTCAGGCCGCTGTAGTGCTGGCGTGTGCTGTTGAAGATGTCGTTGCCGAACGTTCCGTAGAAGTTCATGCCGAGATCCCAGTTCTTCCAACCTACGAAGAGATTGACGCCGACCATGAGATCGGGATAGGGATTGCCGATGAAGGTGCGGTCGTCCTCGGTGAGGGAGCCGTCGCCATTGAGGTCAACGAAACGGATGTCACCAGGCTGTGCAGAAGGCTGGATGCGTGTGCCGTACTCGTCGGTGTGCGCATAGACCTCCTCCCAGTTCTGGAAGATGCCATCGGTCTTGTAACCATAGAAGCGGCTGATAAGGCCACCCTCCTCATTGCGGATTATGGAGCCTTCGACACCCGAAACGGAGCCCGTATAGACGGGGCTGCCTTCGCCGGTGAACTTCACAGCCTTGTTGCGAACACTCGACAGGTTGAGACCCAGGTTGTAGTTCCAGTCGCCCTTCTGGTCCTTCCAGTTGAACGAGAGTTCCCAACCTTCGGCCTTCATCGAACCGATGTTCATCCAGATGGCCGAATTCCAGGCGGGATAGCCAAGAACGAGGAGGTTCTCGCGCTGATAGAGCATGTCGTGCGACTTCTTCTGATAGACGTCGGCGGTGACTTCGAGGCGAGAGTTGAAGAAAGCAAGGTCGAGACCAACGTTGAAGTCCTCGACGGTCTCCCACTTCAGGGCAGTATTGCCTACCGACGAAACGGTGGTACCCAGCACGCGCTCGCCATTGAGCACATAGTCGGCAGCACCGAGCAAGGTCATCGTGGCACTGTTGCTGATCTGCTGGTTACCTACACGACCCCAACCGAAACGGAGCTTACCGTTCGAAAGCCACTCCTGGCCTTCGAGGAATGCCTCACGACTGAAGTTCCATGCTGCACTTGCCGATGGGAAGGTGGCATACTTGCTGCCGTGGGGGAAGCGGCTCGAACCGTCGGTACGGATGGTAGCGGTGAGATAGTAGCGGCTGTCGTAGTTGTACATCACACGACCGAGCCACGAAACGAGCGAGTTGTAGCCGGCATTGCCGCTTGACTGCTGGTTCTGCTGGCCGGCACTTACCTGGCGCAGAGGCTGGGCATCGTTGGGGGTGTTTTCGCGCGAACCGGTCACATAGATGTCGCTGTAGCGCTCCATGGTGAAACCTGCCATGAGGGTCACGTTATGCTTCTCGGCATAGGTGTCGATATAGGTGGCGGTGTTGGTCCAGTTGTAGTCGAAATACTCGCGCATGGTGCGGCTCACATCGCTGAACTCGTTGAACTCGTGTGCCGAGTCGATGGTGAACTGAGGAGTGAAGTCGTCGCTGCGCTGGAAGCGTGCATTGGCACTGTACTGGGTGCGGAGTGTCAACTGCTTGATGGGCTGGATCTGGAGATATGGGATGACAATCACGCCGTAGTTGCGCGAATGGTTGTCGGCACGAGCAACGGCTGCCACGGGGTTCCACGACTCGTTGTTGTGCGAACGCTCGTAGTTGCTATACATATTGTCGCCCCACAGGCTCTGGTCCTTGAAGATGGGGGTAGTCGGGTCCATCGACATAGCGCCACCCATCTGGTTGGGGGTGTTGTCCCAAGACTCAACCTTCGGAGCAACGTCGAGACCGGCCTTCACATATTTATTAAAGGTGTATTCGGTATTGATGCGAATGTTGAACTTGTCCCAATAGCCATAGTCGTACTGCGAGTTCTGACGGAAGTAGCCTGCGCTGACGTTGTAGAGGAACTTGTCGGTACCGCCATTGACGCTGAGCTGGTAGTTCTGAACCAACGCGGTCTTGTTGACAACCTCGTTCCACCAGTCGGTGTCGTAGTTGCTGCCGATGAAGCCACCATCACGATTATCGTTGGTATAGCGGGTGGTATAAACCTTCTCGTACTCGGCTGCACCGGCAACGTTGGGATTGCCGATGGTCTGGAAACCTGCCGAAGCGCTGAAGTTGAACTTCGCATTGCCTGCCTTACCCTTCTTGGTGGTAATGAGGATGACACCGTTCGAACCACGGGTACCATAGATGGCCGATGCCGAAGCGTCCTTGAGGACTTCCATCGACTCGATATCGTTGTTGTTCAGGAAGTTGATGTTGCCCGAAATAGGCATACCATCGACTACGTAGAGAGGGTCGGAACCATTGACGGTGGTGACACCACGCACGAGGATCTTTGGAGCTGCACCAGGTGAACCGGCGCTGGCCACCTGCACACCATTGACCTTGCCCTGGAGGGCGTTCATGGCATTGCCGGTGGTGCTCTTCACGATTTCATCGCCCTTGATGGTCGAGATGGACGAGGTGAGGTCGCTCTTCTTGACAACACCATAACCTACAACCACCACGTCGTCGAGAATCTGCTGATCCTCCTCCATGCGAACGTTGAGGATAGCCTTGTTGCCGACCGATTGCTCCTGGGTGTTATAGCCGATGAACGAGAATACGAGGACATCCTTTGGGCTGACCTGGATCACATAATTGCCGTCAAAGTCTGTGGTAACGCCCGTGGTAGTGCCTTTCACAACGACATTGACACCAGGCAGGGGCTCACCGAAATTGTCTACCACAGTACCACTGAGGTTTCGCTGCTGGGCAAAAGCGACGAAGCTGAATAATGCCAGACAAAGTGTGAACAAATATTTTTTCATGATGTAGAATGTTTTAAATTATTTGGCTGGCACGAGTTTAGCACGCTCGAGGTGAGCGTCGAACCAGAGACGATACTGACCGAACTTGTTGGATGGAACGGGCACCTTGCACCACTTGTCGCCCTGAGAGCGAACAACCTGGTAGCCGGGCCAATCCTGCCAACCCTCGGTGGTGAGCTGCGAGTTGTTGCCCCACCAGGGCCAGAACTCGGGATCTTCCTTGCTATTGGGCTTCCAGCAGACAACATCCCACCAGCCACCGGGGTGATAGTTGTGGATGATGAAGTTGGTCGTATAGCCATCGTCGCTTGAAGAGAGGTTATTGTCGGCATCGAACTGCAATGGCTCCTCGAGATAGAAGAGGTTCGGGTTGGTGGCATCCTGTGCGAAGCTGATTACGCCCGAAGGTCCGCTGTTGAGGTAACCGAACGAGAAGTTGTAGAGCCAAGAACCGCCATCGCCCCAAACGTCGAAGGCTGCGGTGTTGTAGAGATCCACACGGGTGGCCGAGAGTGCCTCACTGATAGGATAGGTCTCGGTGGTCATGGAGTAGGTCTTGATGTTGATGGTGATGCGATAGTAAACGCCAGCCTCGGTGAGTGTGATGGGCTGCATCGTCTCCTCATCGTCGGAGAGCAGGGTGTTGTCGGTGGCATCACAACCGTAGCAGATGGGGCTGAAGTCGGTCTTCTGACCCAGGATCCAAACCTTGGTGCCGGCCTTCTGGTTGTAGTAGCGGGCTACGTAGGTGTAAGGAATCGAGTCACCCTCTGCAGTGAGGGCATGGTCGACGTACTGAGGCACACCGAAGATGTCGGCGTTGAGTTCCTCGGCAGTTGCCACGTCAGCCAGCCAGAGGTTCGGATAGTCGGGAACCTGGCTCGTCACGCTGATGGTACTTTCGCTTGTGGTCTTCTTACCCTCCTTGTCCACAACGGTGAGGAAGAGCTTGTAGCTGTTCTCAACATTGGGGAAGGTCACCTTGTCGGCATACTGATACGACTTGGCACCATTGCAACTGATGGTGACTGGCTGATCGTAAGGCTCGATGCCAGGAATCTGCACCGTTATGTAGTCGAGTGCCTGGTCGTCGGACACCGAAACGTTCAGGCTGTAGGTGGTACGAGCCTTCATGATGAGTGTCACTTCGCTGCCAGGTGCTGCCGAGAAAGCAGGATTCTCGAAGTCACCGTCCATGGTAATCAGCACGGTGCCCGTCTGCTTCTGGTTAACGACATCGGTCACAGTAACCACAACGTTGAAGTTGTCGCCGGTCTCCTTTGCCGAGATCGGGAACGAGTAGTTCAAGTCGTAGGTCTTGAGAGGTTCGCCATAGATATCGATGATATCGATGGTCTTGTTGAGGTAGAGTTCCGGGCAGTACAGATTGATGGTCGAGATACCATCATTGTCTGCCAGGTTTCCGCTGATGGTGAATGTGCGGCCTGTAGCCGTCTTGATGTGCGTCGAGGTGAGGTTCATCGTTGGCGCTAAGCCATCGACCTGCCCCCAATCGTCATCGTCACCACATGAAGAAAAACCTAACATCGAGGCTGCTATCAGCCCCGTTGCAAGTAACAATTTGTTTGGTTTCATGTAATTGAAGATTGAATAAGTTAGTTAGTATGATGTGGATGTAAGAATCCTTGATATGTGTGCACGTTTTCTACAGGAAACAGCTTTGATATGTATGCATATTTTCTACAAGAAACAGCATTATTATGCACCGCAAAGATAATGTATTTTTCGATTAGTTCATCATTTTTTGCAAAATAATCCATAGAAAAACTTGAAAAATCCAAAAATTTAAGCCAATGCAATGGATTACACGTGCAAATGTTCTGCTAAATGATGCAAACTTATCGGTTTCGCACCACCCCCATCTGCACACGCTGATCGCTCACAATCTGCTTTTCGGCAAGCTTGTTGTCGAGGGGTACAGGGGCAGTCACGAACTCGGGGATATTGTACGACATAAAGCGTCCGTCGTAGAACTGCCGGGGGTTCCTTTGGGGCAGCATGAAGGCCTTGCCCACCGTTCCGTCTTCGGCAACATGACAGAAGTAGGGGCGCGTGTATTGACCATCGTCGCGGCGCGAACCGAAGACAAGCCATCGGCTGTTGGAACTCCACGAATGGACGCTTTCAGCATCGGGACTATTGGCCTCGGTGATAGGGCGGCTTTGACCTGTGGACAGATCCATCAGATAGAGGTCCGACTCGGGATGCCAGATGTGGAAGTAGCCATAGTCGGCCATCGAATAGCACAGGAACCTGCCATCGTAGGAAGGACGGGGATAGACGGCACTTTTGCACAAAGCCTCACCGTTGACCAACGTGTCAATCTCGGTGCCGTAAGTACCCGTCTCGGGATTGAAGGCGATGCTGCAGAGGCTGTAGTACATCTCCTTGAGTTCCGATGGGTAGTTTTTCTTGCGTGCCACGTTGAAATAGAGCGTCTTGCCATCGGGCGAGAAAGCCGGGAACGTCTCGAAGGCCGAGTCGCCCTTCAATGCCTCGCATACCAGGAGTTTGTTGTTTTCGACATCATAGACCTGCATATCGCTGGCCAGGTCCATTACCTCGATGATCTTCCTGCCTCCCTGATGGAAACCCTGACGCGTGTTGTTGGTGCTATAGGCAATGTAGCGACCCGAAGGATGCCAATAGGGATAGACGCAGAAGCCCAACGTCTCGGGAGTCTTGGTGTTGTAGGCCTTCATTTCACCATTCTTACCGGGATGGGAAATCAGCGTAGCGCCATGGTCGCCGCGGATGTGCAGGCTCATAAAGCGGGGATCGCCCTGCAGGTAACTGTGACAATTGACACAACCACGGAACTGCGTGTTCTCTATCAATGCACGTTCGTGACTGTCGGAGAGACGTGTCTCGTAGATGCCCATCTTGGTATAGGCCTCGTAGCCAGGTTCGATGAGACGATAGGTAATGCCGTAGTCGATGCTGTCGGGGCTGATGTCGATGCCGAAGGGAGTATAGCTGCGCCAACCTTCGGGGAACCTGGCAGCCACCTGCACGAAGAGGCTTCCTCCCTGGTTCTTCTGGAGGAGTTTCTGCCATTCATCAGGATCAATGCAGGTCGATTGCTTGCCCTGGGCATGCAGTTCGCCCGACACCGAACCTGTGAAGACAGCATCAATCATCAGCACGCTGTCGCTCTGCATCGTGAAGTCGAGCGGGGCAATGTTGACGGGGATGGTCACCCCCCGATAGTCGGGATATATCTCGGGCTGATCATAGACCATCTGCGGGTTCTTCACCTGCTCCATTTCGCAAGCGCTGAGCAGCAACGCGCATACGAAAAACATATTATGACTGTGCAGCACTCTCATACGTCTGGGATTTTTGGGCAGGCTTTTCGCCCGTCATATAATAATACCAATAGGTAAAAAAATACTTGCGCTCCAACTGTTCACGCAGCATCTGGTTATTGTAGTCGGTCACAAACTGGTCCATGGCATCGAGCACACGCTCGTCGATGTTGTACGGAATGCCTTCCAATGTCTGATGCTTGCGTGTCCATTCCAGCGCCAAGGCCTGCTGATAGTATTCGGGAATGCGTTCCTTGCCGTTCAGATATTGGTCGAAATTGAAACAAGCGACGAAAGTATCCAGATCACGCTCCACAAGGGCTAGGGCAAGCAGATACTGGGTGGCGATATGGTTGTGGGGCGTAGTGGTGCAATAATTGCCGAGCATCGCCATCATGTCAGGACTGAAGAAATAGTCTTCCTTCACCGCACCGCGCATCAACTGCCCATAGAAGGGATGTTGCGCCAAGGCCTTCGGATCGGGATTGTTGGCCAAGGCCATGGTCTCGTCGGCCCAATCGTCGTAGAACAGCGTCTTCTGCAGTTTCTTGAGGTATTTCTTTGCCAAGGCACGTTCTCCCCTTGCCAAATGGGTTTGAGCCAGGAGTTTGTAGCAACGAGCACTCTTCTCAGTGTCGGGTATCGACTCCTGGGCCTCATAGACGAAGCGTTGAGCTGTGTTGACCCAACCGACGTTCAGATAGATCTGCCCTGCGGTGAGAGGGCGCGAGAAGTTGATGCTGAATTCAGGCAGCAAGGCTCCCGAATCGGATTGCGGAACGCGGAACAAGAGGTCTCCCATCCTACCCTTCATGGCCATAGCCAGGTTGATGCATTGCACACAAGCTGGATGCTTTGGGGTGCGTTTCTTGGCTGCTTCCAGGATGTCATCCCAGCGTTCGTTGAGCACCATGTCGTCGTACATCATCATCACTTCGTTGTTGGGACGATAGTGTTGCCTGACACCCAAATAGATGAGCACAACAATTATGGCAAAGGTGCCACTAAAGAGCACAAACCGGTTTGCCATCTCCCTGCCTTTCGTGTAACGTTCGGCAAGATGTGACAGCAGATCTATGACGACAACAAGTCCGGCAGCCACCCAGATATAGGGCAGTTGCACCTGTGTGAAACGGAAATAGTGGATGCCCTTGTAAAGGTTTTCGAGGGGCCAGTTGACCATTCGGTGGGCTACTTGCGGCAGCGTAAGGGCAATCACGACAAAAGCCACGGCCCAGCCCCATCGCAGGGAATCGCCCTGTCGCAACTCGTGAAGTGCCATAAGGGCAATCATCACAAACGAAAGCGGACCTACAGCGGCATAAAGCACGATGAATGACAGCAGCGCAACGATGCGACGCAAGGTGTTGTTTCCAATCTTCTTGATAGCGAAAACGGCCAAAAGACTGATGGCAAGGGCAATCCAAAGAGCTGGCATAGCATTCTCGTCGCACCCGTTGATCCAAAGGTAACGGATGGGGAGAAGCAAAACGATAGGCCAGAACCGCTTGTTCTGCCCGGTCAGTCCATCCTGCAAGGCAAGCCAACTGGTCAGATAGACCATTCCGTAGAGCAAGGCCATAATGGTGGCTCCAGCCCAAGTGATATGGAAGAACTGTGTCAGGAAACGTCCCACGTAATCAGCCACGCCACCCGGGACAAGAACGGTCTCCCAAAAGAATTGGCTGGAGAACGGGAACATCTGCATCTGCTCGTAGTAATGCAGATGATACGGATAGAGCAGACCATAGAACAGCCCGACAGCCAACATCAGCAGGCTTGTGAGCAAGGGTATAGGATTCAATTGTTTCATGGAATTCTTGGTTTCGACATCTCTCGGCCTTCATCCGAAAAATTTGAGCACAAAATTAGCGATAATTCTCCGCTTATTGGTCATTTTTTTGACAAAATGGGCAAAAAAGAGGATTATCCATCTTATTTTTGCAACTTTTCCACATCTATATTGCAAAAAAGCCCTATATTTGCACCACCAATCAATTGTTGATTGTTATTTTTTTATTAATTGTTATTTGTTATTTGTTAATTGTTATTTGTTAATTGATAATGAACTCCAGACCTTATCTTCTGTTCATCTGCAGTGTGAGCGCCATGGGTGGTCTGCTCTTCGGTTACGACTGGGTCGTGATCGGTGGAGCGAAGCCGTTCTACGAACTCTTCTTTGGCATCAGCCAAAGCCCGTTCATGCAAGGTGTGGCTATGACCACTGCCCTCGTCGGCTGCCTTGTGGGTGCGATGGTGGCGGGTGCGCTCGCCGACCGATATGGTCGAAAGCCGTTGCTTACGACTGCTGCCGTGCTGTTCACTGTGAGTGCACTTGCCACGGGATACTTCGACGATTTTGTGATGTTCAACATCGCACGCTTCATCGGAGGTGTGGGCATCGGTGTGGCTTCGGCACTTTCACCAATGTACATTGCCGAGGTCAGTCCTGCACATATCCGTGGTCGAATGGTGAGCCTTAACCAGATGACCATCGTGCTCGGCATCCTCGGTGCACAGATCGTCAACATGCTTTTGGCACGCGACACCACCGACCCTGTCAGCCAGGCGTGGAACCTCGAATGGGGTTGGCGCTGGATGTTCTGGGCCGAAACGCTGCCTGCCGCTCTCTTCCTTGTGATGAGCTTCTTTATTCCGGAAAGCCCCGTTTATTTGAGTTTGAAGGGTTTGAAGGGTTTGAAGGGTTCGAGTGAGGCTGGGTTGCGGGAACTCTTCACCCCACGATATTCGCGTGTTCTCCTGCTCGGACTGATCATCGCCGTCTTCCAGCAATGGTGCGGTACCAATGTGATTTTCAATTATGCACAGGAGATTTTCGTAGGTGCAGGCTTCAATGTCGATGGCATGTTCATCAACATCGTCATCACCGGCATTGCCAACGTGCTCTTCACCTTCGTTGCCCTCTACACCATCGAGAAATGGGGACGCAGGACGCTGATGCTCATCGGAGCAGGAGGTCTCGGCATCATCTACGCCATCCTCGGAGCCTGCTACTTTGTGGGTATGACGGGTGTGCTGATGGTCGCCCTTGTCGTGGCTGCCATCTCGTGCTATGCCATGACACTCGGACCCGTCACGTGGACCCTGCTTGCCGAAATCTTCCCCCATCGCGTTCGAGGCATCGCCATGGCCACCTGCACCTTTGCCCTTTGGGTGGGCTGCTGCACCCTCACGTTCTTCTTCCCACCGATGAATGCCACCCTCGGCACCTACGGCTCGTTCTGGGTCTATGCTGCCATCTGCATCTGCACCTTCGTCTTCCTCCTTCGCCGTTGTCCGGAGACAAAGGGCAAATCGCTCGAACAACTCGAAAAGGAACTCACAGCATAATTTCCATCTTTATAAACAACATATGTATAGCAAGAGTGGCGCCCCATTCGGGATGCCACTCATTTTTATTTGACGTAACATTTTGTCTTCGTCAGAATTGCCTTTCCTTATTCACTTGGACGTGCTTCATCCTGACTTTGCGCGTATCCTTCTGATGGAGCCAGGGACGTTCGTCGGGAACCTTGGTTTCGAGGTTGATGTGACGCAAACGGATATTTTCGGCATGGCTGATGCTGAATCCCCAGGCGGGCTGAATACCGTGGGCAGAAGGTTCGGGATAGTTTGCCTCGCCCAATTGAGAAGGTTTGCGTGCTGCAGGGATGAAGAAGGGGTTGACACCACGCTGCTCGCGATAGTCGTCCATCGTCAAGCCACCCCGGAACTGCACGCTGAGGTGCTCGATGCGGACATCGCGCACGGGCTGTCCCTCCACACCTGCTATGAGGCAGGCATAACGGCTGTCGGCATCGGTGACCTTGACGTGACGAATGCGGATGTTGTGCACCGTGGATGGATGGAAGCCCTCGGGAGCACGCATACGATCGCCCAGACGGATGTAGATGGGCGAATTGCAGATGTCGTGCATGGTGAGGTCGCTCACATCGACGTCCTCCATGGCAGCGCCATCGACGGTTTCGAGTGCCAGGCCACGACAATGCGTGAACCTGCAACGACGGATGGAGATGTGCCGGAAGCCACCATTCGACTCAGTACCCAACTTGATGCGTCCCGTAGGTCCATCGCCATCGGGAGCCTTTTCGACCAACGTGGTGCATGTGCCGTCGTAGAACGTGCCCACATCGTAACCACTGACCTCGCAATCCTCGACAAGGACGTGTTCGGTGGGCTTCGGGCGGCCCAAGGCATAGGAACACTTCAGGACAATGGCATCGTCGCACAACGAGTTGACGCGACAGCGACGCACCACGACACGTTCGCAGCAGTCGATGTCGATGGCGTCGCGATTGGTATCGATCAGGAGGTCTTCGATGAGAAGGTCATCGACCCCCGTGAGCAGCATGGCAAAGTGTCCGCATTGCAGGAAACTCACGCCGCGCAGGGTGACACGCTGGCAGTCGCGGAGTGCCAAAGCCTTGTTGGCCTGCGGCATACCTCGATAGCCGCGTCGCGGACCATCACGTTTCAGCACATCAGTGCCATCGATAAGCCCCTCCCCTTCGATGGTCAGGTCGTGCAGGTTTTCGCCCCAAAGGAGCGAGTTGTGCCAATGACTGTGCCCATAGTCCTGATAACGCGACTCGTTGGGTTCGGCCTCGTCGTAGCCTTCGGTATCGGTCACAGGAGCCGCCTTTATGACAGCACCGCGTTCGAGGCGCAGGGTGATGCCGGAGCGCAGATGGATGGAATAGCAGAGATAAGTGCCTTCGGGAACGACCACCAGTCCCCCACCCGCCGAAGCAGCACTTTCGATGGCGGCATTGATGGCCGGCGAATCGATGTGCCGTCCGTCACCCAAGGCACCGAAGTCACGCACGTCGAGCGCCAGACTTCGGCTCAGAGCCAGGAACGTCAAGAGGAGGGATAAGAGGGTTGGTTTCATTGTTTTTTATTTTTCATCACTTCTGAAGGCAGGATGCCGAATTCACGCTTGAAGGTTTCGCGGAAGTGGGCCATCTGGTTGAAGCCTGTCATCATGGCAGCTTGCGAGACGTTGTATTCGCCACTTTCGAGCAGACCATAGCAATAGCGCAGACGACGCTTGCGGACATACTCGTTAGCCGTCATACCGGTGAGGGCCTTCACTTTTCGATAGAACGTGCTGTGGCTCATCGCCATACGGTCGGAGACGAAGGCCATATCGAGATCCTCCTGCATGATGTAGTCTTCGATGATCTTGTTCAATCGTTCGAAGAACTGCTGGTCGAGGGGGCTCAGTGCAGAGGTTTCGGTCGATGCAGTCTGCTCCGTTCCGGGAGCAGATGAGGTTGCAGGATCGTTTGGAGACGTAGAGGCAGGTCCCAACTGGTTGGCCAGACGTTCGATCATTCGACGTCGAGCGGCAAGCAGATTCTGGATGCGACTGCCGAGCAACTTGGCTGTGAAGGGCTTGGTCAGATAGGAGTCGGCACCACTTTCATAACCTTCTTCCTTGTCGGCATCGGTGACCTTGGCCGTGAGGAGGATGATGGGGATATGGCTGGTTCGAATGTCCTCCTTGAGAATTCGGGTGAGTTCGATACCGTTCATTCGCGGCATCATGATGTCGCTGACGATGATGTCGGGGATATGTTCCAGAGCCAGAGCCACGCCTTCCTCGCCGTTTTGCGCCTGGAGAATCTGGAAGTCGTCGCTGAACGAGTCGGTGATGTACTGCCGAATGTCGGTATTGTCCTCGACGATGAGGAGTGTGGGCTGCTGGTTCTCGGAGGGTTCGAGGGGTTCGAGAGGTTTGAGAGGTTCGAGGGGTTCGATGGGTACATCTTCCTTGTGGAGAGCATTGGGATAGGTGTTTTCGATGGAAATGGAGAAAACAAACCTACTGCCCTCACCCTCACGACTTTCGGCAATGATGGTGCCTTCGTGCAGATCGGCCAGCGAACGCACAAGGGCGAGACCGATGCCTGTGCCCGAAGCCTGATGACGACCCTCGGCCTGGTAATAGCGCTTGAAGATGTGAGGCAGCGCATCGGGTGCAATGCCATGTCCGGTATCACTCACGGCGATATGCAGCATTCCCTCAGCATCGCTTTTGACATCGACAGCGATATTGCCCTCTTCGGTGTACTTGATGGCGTTGGAGAGCAGGTTGTTGAGGATGGTGGTGATTACCTCCGAATCGAAATAGATCTTGGGAATATCGGACGCGATGTCGTAGGAGAACTGAACCTTGGGATTGCGATATAGTTCCTTGTAGTTCAGGCAGATTTCGCGCACAAACTGACCGATGTCGCCACGTGCCACGGTGAGTCGTCGGTTCTGCGTCTCGGTCTTTCGGAATTCCAGGATCTCGTTGATGAGGTCGCGCAGACGGCCTGCACTCTTCTGGAGCATAGCCACACGACGATGGGCGGAGGGCGGCAGACTCTGGTCGTTCATCAGGTCGTCGATGGGGCCAAGGATGAGCGTCAAGGGGGTGCGCAGTTCGTGGGTGACATTGGTGAAGAAGCGCAGACGTTCCTCGTTGAGTTCCTGTTTATGGAGGCTCTCGCGTTTCTCGAGTTCGAGCGAACTTTGGAGCGCCAGCCTTCGCTTGTAGGAACGTACCATCCAGATGGAGAATGCAGCAAAGGCAAGGACATAGACCAGATAGGCCCACCAGGTGCGCCAAAGAGGAGGCGTGATGGTGATGTCGAGTTGTGCAGAGCGAGCCTCGTCCCAGTCCTGGCTGCGCAACTTGGCACGGAGGATGAAGGTGTAGTGTCCGGGACGAAGGCCACGGAACACCACATCGTCGTCGCCTGCAATGTCGTACCACTTGTCGTCCATGCCTCGCATCATGTAGGAATATTCGACATGGCGGGTTTGCGCAAAGTTGCGAACGGTGAAGGTCAGGTGAAGCGTGTTCTGCTGATAACCCGTACGCACACGTCCCTTCCGATCGGGAATGAGTTGCTGAATCTCGGTCTGCATACCCATGGGATGATAGGCTTCGCAGGCGACAATCTGCACCTCGGAGACCGGCATGTTGCCCGTGACCTGACGGGGCTGGAAGCAGCAAACGCCCTGTGCCGAACCGAAGCAGAGGACACCATCGGCAGTCGTGAGGGCAGCGCCCGGCGAAAAGCCATGCAACTGATGCAAGTCGGACTGACCGTAGTTGTAGCATTGTCCAGTACGCTTGTCGAGACACGAAAGGCCGGTGTAGGTGCTCATCCAGATGCGCCCGTCGGCATCCTGCTGGAGGGCAAGCACATGGTTGTCGGCAAGGCCCTGCTCACGTCCATAGCGGGTGACACGCAGCGAAGACTGCGTGTCGGCTGCCGGTTTCAGGAGGCCCGTTATGCCAATCAGGCCATCGTCGGTTGCCATCCACAGCATCTGCCCGTCGAAGTCGCGGATGGTCTGGTTAATCTTAAAGGGAATATGTCCTTCGGCCGGAACCAGGTGATGGCAGGAATCGGAAAGCTGATCGTAGATGCAGGCCCCACCGCCCAAAGTGGTGAGCAGCAGCTGATGGTCGTCGAGAGGGAGGAAGCCGGTGACGGGAACCGAGAGGAAACGGCTGATGGAAGGACAAGGCACGACGTTGCCCTGCTCGTAGCGATAGACGCCCGTCTCGCCACCCATCCAGATGCGATGCAGCGGGTCCTCGTAGAAGGAATGGATGTCGGCGCCCTCAGCATCGATAACTATGTGTTCGAATCGGCCCGTGCTTCGACTGAAACGAAATGCACCCTCGTCGTCGATGCCCAGCCATACATGGCCGTTGCTGTCGGTCATCATGCAGCGGGTCAGCGAATGGCGACGTCGCATCTGCGCCTGTCCCGACCATCGGCCCTGCATCCTGCCGTCGGCCCACAGCACCAGTTCGTCGTCACTGGCCATCCAGAAACCACCGTCTGCGTCGGGAGCCATGGCATAGACAGGACGTGGTTGCCGTTCGATGTCGCGATAGTCGAGCAAATCGAACTCCGAACGCTGTGCGCTGACGAAATCGACTCCCGTGCCATGATTGCCCACCCAGATGTTGCCATATTCATCCTGTGCCAGGCTGCGCGTATTGAGCGAAGATACCTTGACGCGGAAATTCTCGTAATCGTCGGTCGGCAAAGGCTTGCTGGTTGCCACGAAGTTGTCGGGATTGACTATCTTGATGCCTCCCATATCGGTAGCCACCCAGAGTGTGCCGTCGCGCATCTGGACGATGTCGTAAACATTGTCATCGAAGCCATCGGCATCGAGGGGCACACGCGTGAAAACACCCGACACGGGGTTGAAGAGCACCAGTCCTCCATCGCAGCCCACCCACACACGCTGGCGGTCGTCGAAGCAGATGCTACGCACGTTGTTGCCTGGAAGTCCTGAGGAGTCCTCCTCGAAATGCCTTGTGGTACCACCTGTCAGACTCACCACACTCATACCATGCTGGCTATGACCGATGTAGAGGCGGCCATGGCCGTCGTCAAGCAGACAACGGTTTTGGAAATGCGGAATGAGGGAAAGGGTCTCGAAAGTGCGCCGGCCGACGTCCATTCGCTGCACTTCGCCATGTCCATAGACGAGCCACACCTCATCGGGAGAAGCCCACGAGATGTCCTCCACACTCGATGCAACCATTCCATGGTCGGCATTGAGGAGTGTTGTCTCTCCCGACGCAAGGTGGTAGAGCACGAGCCCCAACTCGGTGCCGATCATCATCTGGCCCGTAGGTTCATGCCAATAGAGGGCAGCCACACGCTGCACGATGGGACCCGATCCATCGGGCCAGCGCAGCGAGATACATGTGCTTCCCGCAATGCGGCTCACTCCTGCCTCGGTGGCCACCCACACGTAGCCCATGCCGTCGATGGCCAGTTCGAGCACACCATCGTTGGCAAGGCCATTGGCCATGCCGACATGACGAGATGCGGTGTAACTGACGGGCCACGCCGTACCGACCAGCAGGAGGCTGGTCACGAGGAGGGATGCAAGCCTTCGAAGCATTGGGTTTATAAAGGGATAATTAGGGATATTAAGGGATGTTTGGGGATATTAAGGGACGATACCTTTGACTATCACTATTTTCAGGAAGACATATCAAGGGACGATACCTTTGACTATCTTATTTAAGGAAAGGATTAACGGTAGGATCGGGACCCAGATAGAAGCCAGGCTCAGAGGGTTGGTTGTAGCCCACATTCTGTGCGGCCGTCGAGAGGCGATAGGGAATGTCCTCCATGAAGCAGTTGATGCGATGAACGGTGGGGAAAGGTGTGACGTAGATGCGCAGTTCGTCACTTTCGGGTGTGCGGACGATGACCTCTTCACGCCAATCTCCCAGGATGTCGGCAGCAAGACAAGGATTGGACTTCGTGCCATTGTTGAACTTGACACCTTCGAAGCGTGTGATATCGACGATGGACTTTTCCTCCCAATCGAACTTCGAAACCGCCTCACGGTCGAGGAGTTCGCGCAACAGGTCACCATCCCACCAGATGCCGAAGTTGATGGAAAGATGTCGGCCACCCAACTTGAGGTGCTGCTTATGCTGCGGGTCATCGGGATCCTCGGCAATGAAGACCACCTCTCCCTTGATGTTGCGAATGCCATGGCTGTCGCTGCTCCACATCTCCAAGCCAGGATTGGTGGGATCGATGTCGGCAGCCATACAGCGGCCCACATCGCTCGAAGAGGGAATCTGGAAGATGACCTCACCTGTGCGTGCATTGCGGAAGTCGCTGCCATCGCGCTTGTTCTCGTGACAATCCCAGACGAAAAGGTCGGAAGTCATAGGGTCGAAAGCCATGAGGTGGATGGCATCGCCATGGCCCATTACCGTGTTGTAGAGACCACGTCCGTCGTTATCGACAGCCATCGAGCCGTAGGTGATCTCGTCGCAACCATCGCCATCGACATCGGCAACTCGCAGATTATGATTGCCTTGTCCAGCATATTCAGCCCACTCGGGATTGTTGGTATCGAAGGTCCAACGATTCTTGAGTTCCTTGCCATCCCAATCCCAGGCAGCGAGGACAGTTCGCGTGTAGTAGCCACGACAGAAGACAGCGCTTGCCTTATGCCCGTCGAGGTAGCCTACACCAGCCAGCATGCGGTCGCTGCGATTGGCATAGTTGTCGCCCCAGTCGGCAAGGTTACCACGTTCGGGGATGTAGGGCTTGGTATCCATGGCAGCACCTGTCAGACCGTTGAAGACCGTGATATATTCGGCACCCGTCAGGATGCGGCCCGTCATGGGACGTCCTTCACGATTGTATTTGCCCCATTCGCGCTGGGGAGAAGGCTGCTGTTGGTCGGCTCCTTCGGGACCGCGGTGACGATAGTCGGCCTGCGGATCACCGATGACATTGCCCTGGCCGTCGATGGTACCATCGGAAGTCTTTACCATCATTTCGGCACGTCCGTCTCCATCGAGGTCATAGACGATGAAAGGCACATAGTGGGCACCGCTGCGGATGTTGATGCCCATATTGATGCGCCAGAGCAGGGTGCCATCGAGCCGATAGCAGTCGAAGAGCGTGGGCCCCGTGTAGCCATCGTGTGCATTGTCGTGAGCATTGGAAGGATCCCATTTGAGGATAATCTCATACTGACCATCGCCATCGACATCACCCACCGAAGCATCGTTGGCCGAATAGAAATATTTGCGACCATCGGGAGACTGGCCTTCTTCGGGACGCTGCAAGGGAACAGGCAGGTATCCTTGGGGAGCATCAGCACGCAAGGTGAAAGCACCATCCTTGCCTCCTCCCCTCACCTCGTAGGTCACATCGCCTGTGAGTGGTTGTTGGTCCACAAAGAAAGTGCCGCCTGCCGAAAGGGGAAGGGCATTGAGTTTCGTGCCGTTGCGATATACATCGAAAGGTTCACCTACTCCATCGCTGGTGAGGGTACGCCAACTGACGACCACCTGCTCACCTTGCCGAATGGCCACGACGCCTCGATCGAGGGTTTCGCGGCAAAGACCAGCCATGTCGTAACGAGGTTGTGCCTGAAGGGTGAGAATGCCCGAAAAGATACAGGCTATTGCCAATATTTTGTTCATGATGAATAAGAAATGGGGGGATAATTAGGAAAAACTGCACTGCAAATGTATATATTATATTTAATGTATGCAAGTCTGGAAACGAGTTTTTTTGGCCCTGCTGAAAAATTGTACCAAAAAAGACGAATTTCTGTCGGTATAGGTTGCCGAAAACCCGCTATCTTTGCGCCAGAAAAATACATATTCACAGATTTATTTACAACCAAACATTAATCAAATGAAAGAACAAGCAACAAACTTCACGAAGCGCGTCAGCTCACTATGGGCGCGTCTTCTCGTTCTGGTCATGATTGCAGTCCTTCCGACCGCCATCATGGCACAGGTATCGGGTACGGTTGTTGACGCTACTGGCGAACCTATCATCGGTGCCAGCGTCGTAGTGAAAGGCACCACCACAGGTACGGTGACCGACCTCGACGGCAACTTCTCGATCCCAGGCGTTTCGAAAAATGCCACCCTCGTAATCTCGTACGTGGGCTATCGCACCCAGAATCTTGCTCTCGGAGGCCGCAACTCGGTCAACGTGACCCTCGAAGAAGACAAGCAGCTCATCGACGAAGTGGTGGTTGTAGGTTACGGTGTTCAGCGCAAGACTGACGTAACTGGCGCCCTCACACGCGTAGGCGAAAAAGAAATGAACGCGAAGCCCGTGAACAATGCCTTCGAGGCACTGCAGGGCAAGGCTGCCGGTGTGGACATCACCACCAGCGAGCGTCCTGGTACTGTAGGTAGTATCATGATTCGTGGTACTCGTTCGATTTCTGCTGGTCAGGGACCTCTCTACGTGGTGGACGGTGTACCCCTTCAGGCAGGTGGTATCGAGACCTTGAACCCACGCGACATCGAGTCAATCGACATCTTGAAGGATGCCTCTTCGACTGCCATCTATGGTAGCCGTGGCGCCAACGGTGTTGTCCTCGTTACTACAAAACGTGGTCAGGAAGGCAAGACGCAGGTGAGCTACAACGGATCGCTCACTTTCGAGAAGATTGTGGACAAGAGTCCAGCCATGAGCGCAAGCGACTATATCACTTGGCGTCGTTGGGCTTACTACAACTCAGCTCCCGACAAATATACCCCTGGTGATCAGCCCACACAGGAGCAGGACAAGAACTTCTTCAGTGGTGACGACGTTGCCCTCGCCAATGTGATGAAGGGATGGGCCGGCGGCAGCTGGGATGGTTCGAAAGTAACTGATACCGACTGGACCGA
>JAZQBS010000012.1:0-55760 GCA_045545875.1 Bacteroidales bacterium | reverse complement strand
GGATAACCGAAGAGGGTGGTGACACCCTGGTCCTCGAGGCTGCGCATCAGCGCTTCTGCACCAGATATTCTTTCTGACATTCTATGGGTTGTTTCTGATTTATTACCTTAAATTATTCCTGATAGGAGCAAATTAATCGATGATACGCACGCCGCCCTTGTCGGCTGACGAGACAGACTGGGCATAGGCACGCAAAGCCTTGCTGACTACGCGATGACGCTTCAGAGGCTGCTGTGGACGTGCTGCCAACTCTTCGTCGCTGAGTTTGACGTTGATCGAACGAGTCGGGATGTCGATGACGATGATGTCGCCATCCTTGATCTTTCCGATATTACCGCCGGCAGCTGCCTCAGGGCTGATGTGTCCGATGGAAAGGCCCGAAGTGCCACCCGAGAAACGTCCGTCGGTGATGAGGGCACATTCCTTGCCCATATGCATCGACTTGATGTAGGATGTCGGGTAAAGCATCTCCTGCATGCCTGGTCCACCCTTGGGTCCTTCGTGGGTGATGACGACGCAGTCGCCTTTCTTGACCTTGCCACCAAGAATGCCTTCGCAAGCATCCTCCTGGGAGTCGAAGCATACGGCAGGACCTTCAAAATGCCAGAGTTCGGGAGCCACACCTGCGGTCTTAACGACGCAACCATCCTTTGCGATATTGCCGAAGAGCACAGCCAGGCCGCCATCTTTGGTGTAGGCATGTTCGATGTCGCGGATGCAGCCATTGGCACGATCGGTGTCGAGCGTCTCCCACTGAGCATTCTGCGAACCCATCTTGATCGAGAACTTGCCGGCAGGAGCACTGTGATAGATGCGGCTTGCTTCGGGGTCGATGTTCTCTTTGAGTATGGAATATTTCTCGATGTCCTCACCGAGCGTTGCACCATTGACACGCTTGCAACTCAGGTCGAGCAGATTGCCCTTGGCGAGTTCGCCGAGAATGCCGAGGATGCCGCCTGCACGGTTCTCCTCCTGCACCGAATACTTCTGCGTATTGGGAGCTAGTTTGCAGAGGCAAGGCACCACGCGACTCAGGCGGTCGATGTCCTTCATCTCGAAATCCACGCCACCCTCCTGCGCTACGGCAAGCAGGTGAAGCACCGTGTTCGACGAGCCACCCATGGCGATGTCGAGGGTCATGGCGTTGAGGAATGCTGCACGTGTGGCGATGCTGCGTGGCAAAACGCTCTCGTCACCCTCCTCATAATATTTCAGTGCGTTCTTGACAATCAGTTTTGCGGCGTCCTTAAAGAGCTGGATGCGATTCACGTGAGTAGCCAGAATCGAACCGTTGCCGGGCAGAGAGAGTCCGATGGCTTCGGTGAGAGAGTTCATCGAATTGGCAGTGAACATACCCGAGCACGAACCGCAACCTGGACAAGCGCAGCCTTCGATTTCGGCCATCTCCTCGTCGGTCACCGATGGGTCGGCACCCTTCACCATCGCGGTGATGAGGTCGGCATTCTCGCCGCGCCACTTGCCAGCCTCCATGGGGCCTCCGCTGCAGAAGACGGCAGGAATGTTCAGCCGCATGGCAGCCATCAGCATGCCAGGAGTCACCTTGTCGCAGTTCGAGATGCAGATCATCGCATCAGCCTTGTGCGCATTCACCATGTATTCCACCGAGTCGGCAATGATGTCGCGCGAAGGCAACGAGTAGAGCATGCCGTCGTGACCCATGGCAATACCGTCATCGACAGCAATGGTATTGAACTCAGCAGCATAGCAGCCGAGTTTCTCGATCTCAGCCTTCACGATCTGACCAATCTCGTGCAAATGGGTATGACCCGGCACAAACTGGGTAAAGGAATTGACGATGGCAATAACGGGTTTGCCGAACATTTCACGCTTCATACCATTAGCGACCCACAGGGCGCGGGCACCCGCCATCCTGCGACCCTCAGTGGTCTGAGCACTTCTGAGTTGAATCTTCATTTTGTCGTAAAAACTAACCAATTAAACACAATACACGAAAAGTGACTGCAAAGATACAGACTTTTTTTGATATTTCCTCAAAAATCGAAAAAAATGATGCAAAATTTTAAATATTTCTTCATTTTTATATAAAAAAGCAACTATAAACGGCAAATTAATGCATTTCGATACGAAAAATGATAGGCAGGGACTACAAGTTGGTCAGGAAAAAGCATGAGGCCCATCCTAAAAGGATGAGCCCCAAGATGATATTGCATAAGATGATCCTTGTTTGGAATCACTTCACAGCCTTGAACGACATGTCAAGACCCTTCACCGAATGTGTCAGCGCACCGAACGAGATATAATCGACGCCAGCCTTGGCATAAGGAAGCATCGTGTCGTAGGTGATGCCACCCGACGACTCGGTCTCGCAGCGATGGTTGACGATCTTCACAGCCTTGGCAGTATCTTCGGGTGTAAAGTTGTCGAACATAATGCGATCCACGCCTTCGGCCAATGCCTCGTCGAGTTCCTTGAAGTTGCGCACCTCCACCTCGATCTTGAGGTTCTTGCCCTTCTCCTTGCAGTACTGCTTGGCACGGCTGATGGCATTATGGATGCCGCCCGAGAAATCGACATGGTTGTCCTTGAGCAGAATCATGTCAAAAAGACCGATGCGATGGTTGCAGCCACCACCGATCTTGACAGCCATCTTCTCGAGGATACGCATGCCAGGAGTGGTCTTGCGGGTATCGAGTACCTTGGTGCCTGTTCCTTCCAAGGCCTTGACGTAACGTGCGGTCATGGTGGCGATGCCGCTCATGCGCTGCATGATGTTGAGCATCAGGCGTTCGGTCTGCAGCAGGCTCTGCTCCTTGCCGGTCACAATGAAAGGCACATCACCGGGTACGACATGTGCACCATCCTGCATAAAGACCTCCATCTTGAGTTCAGGGTCGAAGGCATTGAACACGCGGCGTGCGATATCGACGCCAGCCAGGATGCCCTCCTCCTTGATCAGGAGTTTCTGCTTGCCGATGGCATCGGCGGGGATGCAGCAGAGTGTAGTGTGGTCACCATCGCCGATATCTTCTGCGAAACTCAGTTTGATGAGCTCCTCGATGAGCTCGTTGACAATCTTTTCGTCCATAGTAGATAGGCATTAAGTCATAGGCACATAGTTCGTATCCCGCTCCCTGGAAAGTTTCTCCTTGTTGAATACGGGATTACTGTACATGGTGAGCAGCATGTCCCAAAGGAAGGCCTCGTCGCGGTTCGGGATGTCAACCTTAGCAAGTTGTCCGTTCAAGTATGCAGCAGCCTTGGTCTTATCGGCCTCGGTGTACATCTTCTGATTCTTATAGCGATCGGTCTGGTACTTCAAGTCGTAGGCCACATAGTTGATCGGATAGAGCACCATGGCCTCATGCAGCATATTGTCGATGGTCTCGCAGACGCAGTTGACCTGAGCATTCCTGTCGTTGATCCAGGGATACTGGTCGAAGACGCCATTGAGTTCCGAGGTGAAGGTGTAGCGAATACGGCCCTTGTAGCCCATCATGCCCGTTGCCATGCTCTTCACATCGTCGGCCTTGGTCTTCTTCCATTCCGGATTGTCGCGCTTGAGCTGGAACTCGGCTGCCTTGAGGTAGTCGCAGGGGTCATACTCGTAACTGATGGCGACTGGTATGGTGTGCAAAGCACGAACATTCTGCATATGGTCCTTGGTCTTGCCTCCCAGCGAAAGCATCTTGATGACCGAAGCCTGCGTGTTGTCGGAGTTGTCCTTCGAACGTCCCTCACGCTGTGCCATCCAGATGGAGCACTTGTTCTCAACAATCTCCTTGTAGATATAGGCCGACAACTTCATCGAAGCCTCGAGCAGCTGGCGACCGGTAATGTCACGACGCACGACGAAGCTCTTGTTCACCCTGACAAGGTCCTCGATCCATGGGGCAGCAAAAAGGTTGTTGCCGATGGCGATTTCGGAAGTCTCCTTGCCGTTCTTGGCAAGAATAAAGTTGAGCAGCGCCGAATCAAGCACAATATCGCGATGGTTGGTCACAAAGAGGTGTCCGTTGGCGAAGTCAATCTGATCAAGTCCGTAAGCCTCAACACCATCGGTGCATTTTTCGCACAGCATATCGAGGATGAGAAGGATTACCTTGGTTTGAAAATCCTTCACTGTCTTGCAACTCAGGATGAGTGCCTTCATCTGCTCGGGATCGACATTAGGGAATCCGGCCTTGATGGCGCCCAGTATTTCCGGACGATCGGCCAGTGGCCAGAGTTTCGAAGGGATGTCTGCGTCGTTGTAGCAACGAATGTCATCAAAATTGTATTCTGCCATAATGTTTTTTGGGTTTAGATTAAAATATTATACTGATCCAAAGGTAATTACGTCATCCATGACATCCGAGATGTCAAGACCGGCAGCTCTGACCTCCTGCGGGATAAACGAGGTGGCAGTCATGCCGGGAGTCGTGTTGACTTCCAGAAGATGCGGGGTGTCGCCGATGATGATGTAATCGACACGGATGATACCCTTGGCACCCACATATCCGTAGATACGCCGGGTCAGCGCCTGGATCTTCTGGGTCATTTCGTCCGAGATGCGTGCAGGGGTTATCTCCTCCACTGCACCATTATATTTCGCATCGACATCGAAGAACTCCTTCTTCGAGACGACTTCGGTGATGGGCAAGGCGCGCAGACCTTCGCGTGAAGTATAGCATCCACAAGTGACCTCGGTGCCTTGCATGAAACTTTCGATGATGACCTCGCCCGTAGCCTCTTGTTTGGCGGCTTCGATGGCGGGTTGCAGTTCTTCGGGCATCTTCACCTTCGTGGTGGCATACGACGAGCCACCGGCATTGGGCTTGACAAAGACGGGCAGACCCAGCTCCTTGACGCACTGCTCGGTTTCCACTTCTTCGCCCACATGGAGCAAGATGCTCTTGGCAACAGGGATGCCGAAGGTCGAGAGATAACGGTTACAGGTGAACTTCGAACAGGTGAGGGCTGCTGCCAGCACGCCGCAACAGCTGTAGGGCATTCTTATCATGTCGAAATATCCTTGTAGGATACCATTCTCGCCCGGGGTGCCGTGGATGATGATATAGGCGAAGTCGAAGGTGAGTTTCACGCCGTCCTTCACCACCGAAAAGTCCTCACGATCGACGAGCCATGTCTGGTCCCAGTCGTATTGCTCACCGTCATACTGCACCATCTTCCATTCGGTTCCCTTGATGACGATGATGCTGGTCTCATATTTGCTGTGGTCAACGAAACTCCAGATGCCCTGGGCACTGCGGAGCGAAACCACATATTCGCTGGAGTCGCCTCCAGCCACGATTGCGATTTTTTTCATTAATAGTTTCTGTTACTAACATATTCCCGCCACTTTTCGACGAGTCGGGCCATGTCGGCGGGCAATGGGGCCTCGAAGTCCATCTCCTCCCCTGTGCGGGGATGACGGAACCCGAGTGTCCCGGCATGCAATGCCTGTCGCGGACAGATGTCAAAGCAGTTACGCACGAACTGCGAATATTTTGCGAAGGTGGTGCCTTTCAGTATCTGGTCGCCACCGTAGGTCTTGTCGTTGAAGAGCGTGTGTCCCACATGCTTCATATGGACACGAATCTGGTGGGTTCGTCCCGTCTCGAGCCGGCACTCGACAAGGGTGACGTACCCCAGTCTCTCGATGACCCGATAATGGGTGACGGCAGGCTTGCCCTCCTCGCTTCCCTCGGGATAATACTCCATCAGGGTGCGGTCGCGCTTGTTGCGTCCGATGTTTCCCACTATCGTTCCTTCGTCCTCCTCCACATGTCCCCAGACCAGGGCGGTGTAGAGTCGGCGTGTCGTCTTGTGGAAGAACTGACGGCTGAGCGAAGTGCCTGCGTCCTCATTTTTGGCAATCACCAGCAGACCCGAAGTCTCCTTGTCGATGCGATGCACCAGTCCCAGACGTTTCTGGAAGTCGGGCTTCTGCTCGGTGTCGGACGAAGCGCTTCCTTCGGATAACGCAGCTCCGTCCTCCCCTTCTTCACTCTCCTCGTCCTCTCCCGTCAGGTCGAGTTCGATGCCTTCCTGCAGGAAATGCCAGGCCAGGGCGTTGACGAGTGTTCCCGTATAATTGCCGTGTCCCGGATGAACCACCATACCCGCAGGCTTGTTCACCACAAGCAGGTCGTCATCCTCATAGACGATGTCGAGCGGGATGTCCTCGGGAACAATTTCGGTGGAGTGACGCGGACGGTCCATCATGACCTGCACCACATCGCCGGGACGAACCTTGTAGTTCGACTTCTCGGGCTTGCCGTTGACAAGGATGTATCCGGCATCGGCAGCATTCTGTATGCGGTTGCGGCTTGTGCCAACGATACGGTCCACCAGGAACTTATCGACGCGCAGCGGTCCCTGTCCCTTGTCGGCCACGAATCGGAAGTGTTCGAACAACTCCTCCTTCCCGACGTCGCCGGTTACTCCATCCATTGCTCCTCGGTTTCTTCGTTCACAGGTTCAAGTTCCAGTTTGCTGTTGCCCACCGAAACCACGACGTGGGTGCCGTAGGGATATTCAGCGCCGGGTACCATCTCCTGGTCACCCACGGTGACACTGAGCACCAGGTCGTGCATCTCCGAGGGCACCTGCCTGATCGAATCGACCTTGAAACCCAGCGAACGCAGCGTCGAAAGCGCCTGGCGACTGCCGCCCTCGCGCACTTCCTGCATCTTCACCATGCGCACACCAAGGGCATTGATGGTGAGATAGACGATGCGTCCCTTCTTGACGGGAAGGCCTGCCGTAGGCAACTGCTCCACGACGGCTCCCGGCTTGATGTCGGCATACACCGAATCGATGATCATCGACTTGAGTCCGGCGTTTTCGAGGATACGCTCGGCTTCGGGAGCTGGGAGGCCTGCCAGACTCGGAACCTCTACTCGCTCGTTGTGATGCGTGTAGGAGTTCATCCAAAGCGACAGGCATGTCAGGACAGCCACCGTGGCAACAATGATGCCCACTATCGAAAGTCCAACCATTTTGCCGAAGTAGCCCCATTGGCTCTTGCGGCCATTATTTTCTTCTTGTGCCAAATTTATACCTATTTAAATAAAATAACGCTGCAAAGATAGCGCTTTTTGTGAATAAAAACAAACAAAAGACAAAAAAATCTTCAATATTTAAAAAAGTTGGCGTCAATTGGCCCGTATTTCACAAAAAATGCGTACCTTTGCACCGCATTTGTGCCCTTCACATGGCGCAAAACGCCCCATAGATACGAAAACATCAAAAAGCAATTATGAAGAATAAGGTTATTATCATTGCCGCTGCCATCGTCCTGCTTGCCCTGCTGGTCGGTGGTGGCTACTACATCTGGCGTCAGCAGCAGACCATCGACGAACTCACCGAGGGCTTTGCGCTCGAAAAGGAACAACTCGAAGACGAATACACCCAGCTTGCCATCCAGTACGAAGGCTACAAGTTGCAGGTTAACAACGACTCGCTCGAACAGAAGCTCGAGGACCAGCGCATCAAGATCCAGCGCCTCGTCGAGGAGCTGCGTCAGACCAAGGCGCAGGATGCCCGTCGTATTGCCGCCCTCAAGAAGGAACTCGAGACGGTGCGCGGCGTCCTTCGCTACTATGTCGCCCAGGTCGATTCGCTCAACAAGGTCAACGATGCCCTCATCGCCGAAAACCAGCAGATACGTAGCGACATGCGCACCGTGCAGCAGCAGAACCAGCAGGTGCGCCAGCAGAACGAGACCCTCACCAAGCAGGTCACCGTGGCTGCACAGCTCTCGGCAACCAACGTCTCGGTGACCGCCCTCGACCGCAAGGACAAGGTCGAGAAACGCAACCGCGTCGATAAGCTTGCCAAGTTCCAGGTCAACTTCACCATCGCTGCCAACGTCACCGCACAGACCGGCGAGAAGGACGTCTATCTGCGCATCCTGCGTCCCAGCGACGAGGTGCTCACTAACGCGCAGAGCGGAAAGTTCAAGTACGAGAACGCCAAACTCGATTACTCGGCCCGCAAGACCATCGAGTTCGGAGGTGAAGAGACGCCCGTCACCATGTTCTACAAGCGTGGCGAAGCCCTCGATGCCGGCACCTATCGTGTCGAGATCTATGCCGATGGCAACATGATCGGTCGCGGCTCCATCGCACTCAAGAAGTAATTCGATAATTCGTGATAAAAACGTAATATGAGCGATTTCATCTGGCGCATCCGCCTCTTCTGGAGGTTCCTGAAACACGACATCTGGAGTTACACGAACGAAGACGTCCGTGGCACCTACCTGTGGCTCATGAACATCTTCAAGGCGGTCTATCTCTCCATACGCTTCTTCCTCGCTCATCGCATCATGGAACGTGCTTCGGCACTCACCTACTACACCCTGCTTGCCCTCGTCCCCACCGTGGCGCTCGCCCTCGGCATAGGTCGAGGCTTCGGTATGCAGGAGATGTTCTATAACCTCATCACCGACGCCTTCCCCGGACAGGTCGAAGTGATCAACTACATCAACGGCTTTGCCGAGAAGTACCTCGAACGCGCCACCTCGAGCATCATCATCGGCATCGGCATCGTCCTCCTCCTCTGGGTCATCTATTCGCTCATCAGCAACATCGAGGACGTCTTCAACGGGATTTGGCAGGTCAAGGACGGTCGCAGCACCATTCGCCGCATCACCGACTACCTCAGCATCATCTTCCTCGTCCCCACCTTCCTCGCCATCAGTTCGGGTACACAGATCTTCCTGCAGACCTACATCATGACCGACATGTACGACTACGTGCTCAGTCAGACGCTGCTCACCATCCTCCGCTGTGTCCCCTATGTCTTCACCATCCTGCTCCTGACGTTCATCTACATCGTCATCCCCAACTGCAAGGTGCGGTTCCTCAATGCCTTGGCGGCAGCTGTCATCGCCGGCACAGCATTCCTCCTCTTCCAGTGGCTCTACATCCACGGACAGATCTGGGTCAGCAAGTACAACGCCATCTACGGTTCGTTTGCTGCCCTCCCCCTCCTCCTCCTGTGGATTCAGATGTCGTGGATCATCTGCCTCTATGGCGCTGAGCTTTCCTACGCTTCGCAGAACATCCAGAACTACAACTTCGAGAACGTCGAGGAGATGCTTTCGCGCCACGACCGAGACTTCCTCCTCATCCTCGTGGCCGGCAACATCTACAATCGTTTCGCCAACGAAGAGCCTGCTCCTACCACCGAAGAGGTGGGTCAGGCGCTCAAACTGCCCGCACGTCTGACGGGTAGTCTCATCCGGCAGCTCGCCGACATCGACGTCATTCGCGAAGCCTACCCCACCGACAAGCACAAGCCCAACAATTGGATACCGGGCCGCGAGACCGACAAACTCACCATCGCCGCCCTCTACGACCTGTTGGATTCCAATGGCGAAAACCTCCTGAAGATCAATTATTCGAAATATTTCCCCAAGGAATACAAGGTTTGCGAAGCCATGCGCATGGCAGCCCTCCAGCAGGGGCAGTCAATCCTCTTGCGCGACATCAACCTCGACCATTTTAAACCTTTGACCACTACTCTCGTCAAAGAAAAGAGACAAAAGACTCCTATAAACGATCAGAAACAATGAAACAGAAACTAATGTCCGCTGCCGTCCTGGCAGCCGTGGCCCTGCTCAGCAGCAGTTGCGTTACACAGAAGAAGTACAACGAACTTCGCGATGATTACGACCTTTTGACAAGCCAGTTCAACGATGCAAAGATTGCCCTCGCCTCCTGCGAGACAGGCAGCAAGAGCCTCGAAGAGCGTCTGGCCGAAGCACGTGCCAACAATGCACGACTCCTCGAACAACTCAACGCCCTCCAGCAGTCGCTCGACAAGAGCATCAACCAGTCGGGCACCAACATCTCCAAGCTTGTCGATGAGATCAATGCTTCCAACAAGTACATCAAGCAGCTTACCGACGCCAAGTCGAAGAGCGACTCGCTCAACATCGTCCTCACCAACAACCTCACCCGTTCCCTCTCGAAGGAAGAGCTCAAGGACGTCGATGTGCAGGTGCTGAAAGGCGTGGTCTATATCTCGCTCAACGACAACATGCTCTATCGCACCGGCTCGTACGAGATCTCCGACAAGGCTGGACAGACCCTCAGCAAGATCGCCAAGATCATCACCGACTACAAGGACTACGAGGTGCTCATCGAAGGCAACACCGACAATGTGCCCATCAGCCGCGAGAACATCCGCAACAACTGGGACCTCTCCTGCCTCCGCGCATCCAGCGTCGTTCAGGCTCTCCAGAATCAATATGGTGTCAATCCCAGTCGTCTGACTGCCGGCGGTCGTGGCGAGTACAACCCGCTCGAATCCAACGACACCGAGACCGGTCGCGCTCGCAACCGTCGTACGCAAATCATCATCACTCCCAAGCTCGACCAGTTCCTCGAACTCATTGACGAAGCTCCCGACACGAAGTGATAAAAAAAGGCGCCGCATTTGCGACGCCTTTATTATATCATTTCGTGACCAACCAACAATTGTTAATTGTTAATTATTAATTGTTAATTGATTATTCGCTCTTCTTGCCCTCAGCATAGCGCTTGTTGAGCAAATCAAGCACATCCTGCGTGATGTCGTACTTGTTCTTCACGAAGAACACAGTCGTGTTGGGGACGCTGCTGTAGATCACCTCGAAGTTCTTGTCCTTGTTGTACTCCTTCAGCACAGCCTGAATTGAATCGTTCACGCGGTCGAAAGCCTGGCTCTGGAGCAGGGCAAGATCCTGCTGCAAGGCGCTGGCGTGCTGCTCGATGGTCGACTGCTTCTGCTGCAGACGACGCTGCTCCGACTCCATACGCGACTGACCACCGATGAACGAGTTGGTCTGAACCTTCTGCATAAAGTCCTGGTACTCCTTCTGGAACGAAGCCATCTGCTTGTTCACCTGGTCCTCAGCCTGTGCCTTCTTCTGCACGAGGTCCTGGGTGAGGTCGATCTGGAGCTGATAGTTGTTGTAAAGCGAATCGGCCTGGATAAAGGCAATAGGCAATGACTCACCCTCGGTGAGCGTACCGCCGGATACCTTGGAGGCATCGGCATTGTTCGATTTAACGCAGGAGGTCATGCCTCCGGCGAGAACTCCCGCCAAAACCAGGGCAGAAGCGATAGCATAGAATTTTTTCATATACAATATAAAATTATTATTTATTTTCTTCTTGTAGTTTTCCCGTGGGCATCTGGCCGTCGGCATAGAGCCCCTGCTTGTGGCGTTCCTCGTAATCCTGGGTCTGCACGCAGTGGATACCCTTGTCGCGCATCGCCTTCGATTGGCTCACATGCGTCTTCGGAAACGTGCCATTTTTCACAAATAATACCTTAATTGCTAAAAAAACAAAAGATATTAAAAGAATTCCGACCGAAATGATAATAGTTTGCCACATTTTTATTATCTTTGCACCCGCAAACAGTTCAAAGGGGGAATTTCTCCTCAAACTTCGCGAATAGCGGTTGCAAAGATACAAAATTTCCGAAACAATCCACCATTTTTGGTCTCGATTTTAGGAAAAAGTCATACATCTTGACCACTTTTAACAATTATTATTACTGATTTGCACTTTTACGAAACAAAAATCGACATAAAACCTCTAATTTTTCAAAACAAATCAAACTATGGAAATCAAGAATCTTGAACCAAGAATCTTTTGGGAAATCTTCGATGCCATCACCAAGGTGCCTCGTCCGAGCAAGAAGGAAGGAAAGATCCGCGCATGGCTTGTCAACTTCGCCAAGGAGCACAACCTCGACTGCAAGGTCGATGAGACCGGCAACGTCCTCGTCAGCTGTCCTGCCACCCCAGGCCGTGAGGACCGCGAGACGCTCGTCATGCAGGCCCATATGGATATGGTGTGCGAAAAGAACTCCGACATCATTCACGACTTCGAGAACGACCCCATCGAGACACGCATCGACGGCGATTGGGTGAAGGCCAACGGCACCACCCTCGGCGCTGACGACGGCGCTGGCGTAGCCCTCGCCCTGGCAGCAATGCTCGACAAGACCTACGAGCACGGTCCCCTCGAGTTCCTCTGCACCTACGACGAGGAAACCGGTATGACAGGTGCCAATATGCTCAGCGAAGGCTTCATGACCGGCAAGCTCCTCCTCAACCTCGATTCCGAACAGGAGAACCAGATCTTCATCGGTTGCGCCGGTGGCATGGACACCGTAGCCCTCTGGCACTATACCACCCAGCCCACTCCTGCCGACTACTACTTCGCTCGTGTCAGCGTAGGCGGTCTCCTCGGCGGCCACTCGGGCGGCGACATCCACCTCGGTCGTGCCAATGCCAACAAGGTGCTCGCACGCTTCCTCTCCACCCAGCCCGGTCTGCTCGTCTCCGACATCCGCGGCGGCAACCTCCGCAATGCCATCGCCCGCGAGGCTTATGCCGTCATCGGTGTGCCCGCAGCACGTCGCGACCAGCTCGTAGCCGACCTCAACAAGTTCGCTGCCATGGTCGAAGTCGAAGTGGCTGGTGTCGAGCCTTCGTTTAAGATGTCCATCGAGACCGTTGACGCTCCCGCCGAGGTCATCGACCCCAACGTGACCTGCCGCCTCATCCAGGCGCTCATCGCTGCGCCTCACGGCGTCATCGGCATGAGCCACTCGATGCCAGGTCTCGTCGAGACGTCCACCAACCTCGCCTCTGTCCGCATCTCCGAGCCAGGCACCATCCGCGTCGAGACAAGCCAGCGCTCCAGCGTCGAGAGCCAGAAGCGCATGATTGCCCAGATGGTCAAGACCGTCTTCGACCTCGCTGGTGCCGAAGTCACCCAGGGTCAGGGCTATCCCGGTTGGGCTCCCAACCCCAACAGCCGCATGGTGAAGCTCACCGAGGCTGCCTACCGCAAGGTATATGGCGGCGAGCCCGAGACCATGGCCATCCACGCCGGTCTCGAGACGGGTCTCTTCCTCACCAAGTATCCTTGGCTCGACATGGTCAGCGTAGGTCCCACGATGGAAGCCATCCACTCGCCCGAAGAGAAACTTTCCATCTCTTCTGTCGCCAAGTTCTGGCCTTACGTCAAGGAGATTATCGCCTCGATTTGAGCCGCATGAGCAGTCAATGAATCACTCAAATCGGTGGTTTTCGGACTATTTCGTCTAAATTTCGCATTTTTTCGGGCAAATATTTGGTACTTTCGCAAAAAATACCGATATTTGCCCGATAATTATATAATAACCAAGGGAAATGAAAGGTCAAAAAGGATAGTTATCACCCCATTGCACTAACGTCCCTTTTACTCCCCTTTTACTCCCCTATTACTACTCTTTTACTACCCTTAAAAGTCCATAAAAATAGTATGAAATTCGAAGTTCTCAGTTCCGACCTCATGAGTCATCTGGCTGCCATCAGCCGCGTGCTGCTCAGCAAGAACCCCATGCCCATCCTCGACAATTTCCGTTTCGAAGTCAGTGAGGAGAAGCTCACAGTCACCGCCAGCGATGGTAGCACCACCTTGATCACCTCCATCGCCATCCAGGGTGTCGAGGGCAACGGCGCTTTCGTTGTCCCCGCCAAGACCATCATGGACCCCCTCAAGGAGATGCCGCAGCAGCAGCTCACCATCGAGGTCGATAACGGCAACTACGAGGTCATCGTCTCCTATGCCAACGGCAAGTACAACTTCATCGGTGGCAATGCCGAAGAGTATCCGCGCGTCAAGGCGCTCGAGGAGAACTACCGCTCGTTCGACATCAACGCCCAGGCCCTCCTCAACGGCATCCAGAGCACCCTCTTCGCCACTGCCGAGGACGAGCTCCGTCCCGTCATGAACGGCATCTACTTCGACATCAAGGCCGACCGCGTCATCTTCGTCGCCTCCGACTCCAAGAAGCTCGTCCGTCTCATCAACGAGACCACCGAGCCCGGCTTCGAGTCCAACTTCATCCTGCCCAAGAAGCCTGCCAACCTCCTCAAGAACATCATCTCCAAGGACCAGCTTCTCTGCACCGTATGCTTCGACTCGAAGAGCGCACGTTTCCAGCTCGGCGACTACGAGGTCATCTGCACCCTCATCGAAGGACGCTATCCGCGCTACGAGGTGGTAATCCCCAAGAACAACACCAACCGCCTCACCATCGACCGCCAGTCATTCCTCTCAGCCCTGCGCCGCATCGCCGTCTTTGCCAACAGTGCCACCAACCAGGTCAAGTTCGACCTCGAGGCCAGCAGCCTCACCATCTCGGCTCAGGATGTCGATTACTCCACCTCGGGCACCGAGACGCTCACCTGCTCCTACGAGGGCACGCCCATGAGCATCGGCTTCCGCGCCAACTTCCTCATCGAGATCCTCAACACCATCACAGCACAGGATGTCGAGGTGCTGCTCAGCGACCCCGCCCGTGCCGGACTCGTAGCTCCCGTCCAGAACAACGACGGCGAGAAGCTCCTCATGCTCATCATGCCGATGATGCTCACCGACTTCTAAGACTGCATCGCGTCTATGAAACTCAATCTCAAGAAACCGCTCATCTTCTTCGACCTCGAGACCACGGGCATCAGCGCCACGAAGGACCGCATCGTCCAACTTGGTTACATCAAGGTCATGCCCAACGGCAGTGAGGAGCAGGGCAACTTCTTCATCAACCCCGAGATGCACATTCCCGAGGAAGCCTCTGCCATCCACCACATCACCGACGAGATGGTGGCCGACAAGCCCACCTTCAAGCAGATGGCAGGCCGACTCGAACAGATCTTCAAGGGCTGCGACGTGGCTGGCTACAACTCCAACCGTTTCGACGTGCCGCTGCTCGTCGAAGAGTTCCTGCGTGCAGGGGTCAAATACGACATCAGCAAGACGCGCTTCATCGACGTGCAGAACATCTTCTACAAGAAGGAGCCGCGCACCCTCGTCGCCGCCTACCGCTTCTATTGCGGCAAGGAACTCGATGGTGCCCATTCGGCCGACTGCGACATCCGTGCCACCTACGAGGTGCTCCAGGCTCAGCTCGACCACTACGACGACCTCGAGAACGACGTGGAGTGGCTGCAGAACTACACCCGCATGAACCGCAATGTCGATCCCATGGGCGCAATGGTCTATGACGACAAGGATCGCCCTGTCTTCAACTTCGGCAAGTACAAGGGTCGTCCCGTCACCGATGTACTGACACAGGACCCCAGCTACTACTCCTGGATGATGAACGGCGACTTCGCCCTCTCCACCAAACACGTGCTCACCCAACTCAAGTTGGCAATGATGAAGAAGGGGTGAGGGGGAGGTTCGAAAGGTTAAGAAAGGTTCGAGAAGTTCGAAAGGTTAAGAGAGGTTCGAAAGGTTAAGAGAGGTAATATAAGTGAAAAAATATATTTCAAATATCATCTGTTTCTACCATTGGTGGAAGTATGGAGTGAGGGATGTCCTCACTCCATCTAAACTATATACCCCCCTCTTAACCATCTTTATTCTTTTTAGTCCCCTCTTATCCTCTCTCAACTCCCTCTTAACCCCTCTTAACCCCCTCTTAACCTCTGTTACCCCCCTTCACGCCCAGGAGCTCAACGCCACGGTGACCATCAATACGCAGCAGATCGATGCATCGCTGCGTCCGCGCTTCGAGACCCTCAAGCAGAGCCTCGAGGAGTTCATCAACGGCCAGCAGTGGACGGGCGCGCAGTTCTCCAACGTCGAGAAGATCACCTGCACCTTCGCCCTCACCATCAACGAGGTCGTGCAGTCCGATGTCTATAAGGTCTCCATCACCGTCCAGGCACGTCGTCCCGTCTATAACTCCACCTATCAGACCATCCTCATCAACTGGCGCGACGACCTCGTCACCCTGCCCTATCAGGAAGGCGAGAACCTCACCTACAACGAGTTCAACCTCGACAACGAACTCATCGCCACCATCGCCTACTACGCCTATCTCGTCCTCGGCCTCGACTTCGACTCGTTCAGCAGCATGGGCGGCGAACAATATTTGCGCAAGTGCGAGAGCATCGTCAGCCAGATGCAGTCGTCCGACAGCAACGGCTGGAAGGCCTTCGACTCGAAGACCAACCGCCACGCCCTCATCACCGCCCTCCTCGACCCCAATCAGCAGCCCTTCCGCGAACTTTGGTACACCTACCATCGCCAGGGCCTCGATCAGATGGCACAATCTGTCGATAAGGGACGCTCACAGATCTCCGCGTCCTTCGAGCAGCTCGCCATCGTCCGCTCGGCCGACGCCATGACCCCGCTTCTCTCCCTTTTCATCAACGCCAAGCTCGACGAACTCGTCAACATCTACAGCGAGGCTCCCATGTCCGAAAAGAAATCCATTCACGACCAGCTCACCGACCTCTTCCCCACCTACTCCCGTCAACTCGCCCCCATCAAGGAAGAATACAAGGAATAATTCTCTTATTCGTGATAAAAGTCACAGCAACAATTCTCTAATTCTCTAATTCTTGATAAAATTAGATTGAATCTATGCTTCAATTCTTGACCATAGAGAACTACGCCCTCATCGATCATCTCGAGTTCCGTCCGGGACCCGCCCTCACCGTCATCACCGGCGAGACAGGCGCCGGCAAGTCCATCATCATGGGCGCCCTCGGTCTTATCCTCGGCCAGCGAGCCGACGCCAAGGCAGTGCGCAGCGGAGCCGGCAAGTGCGTCATAGAGGCACAGTTCGACATCTCCGCCTATGACCTCGAAGCCTTCTTTGCCCAGAACGACCTCGAGTACGACGCCAGCGCCACCATCATCCGACGCGAGATCTACGCCACAGGCAAGAGCCGTGCCTTCGTCAACGACACGCCCGTGCAGCTGCCCCTGTTGCGCGAGCTCGGCAGTCACCTCATCGACATCCATTCGCAGCATCAGAACCTCCTGCTCGGGCAGGATGCCTTCCAGCTCTCGGTCGTCGATGCCCTCGCCCACAACCAGGCCGAATATGCCAGCTACCGTGCCGCCTACGACCAGCTCAAGGCTCACGACTCAAAGCTCAAAGCCCTCCGCGCCCAGGCCGAACGCGATGCCCAGGAAGCCGACTACATACGTTTCCAATTCTCGCAGCTCGACGATGCTAACCTCGTCGAAGGCGAACAGGAGGAACTCGAAGCCGAACAGGAACTCCTCAGCCATGCCGAAGACATCAAGTCGTGCCTCTGTCAGATGCACGAAGGTCTCGATGGCGAAGGCGACGCCGTGGTGCAGATGCTCAAAAGCATTTCGCAGAAGGCCCACGAACTGAGCCGCATCTATCCCGATATTGCCGAGATAGCCCAGCGTCTCGAAAGCGACTACATCGACCTCAAGGACATTGCCGACGAGGTGGACAGCCGCTCCGAGGAAGTCAACTACGACCCGCAGCGCCTCGAGCAGGTCGAGGAACGTCTCAGCCTCCTCTATTCGCTGCAGAAGAAGCACGGCAAGTCCTCGGTCGAGGAACTCATCCAGCTGCGCGACGAGCTCTTCGAGCGCATCCAGCACATCGACAACAGCGACGAAGAGATTCTCGAACTCGAACAGCAGGTCAAGCGCCTCGCCGCCGAAGCCACCCGTCTCGCCGCCATCCTCACCGACACCCGCAAGCAAGCCGCCCAGCAACTCCAGAAGGACCTCATCGCCCGTGTCACCTATCTCGGCATGCCCAACCTCCGCTTCCAAGTCTCCATCACCCCCCTGCACTCCTCAACCGAGTCCTCCCCCTTTAAGGGGGATGAGAGAGGGTCTGACCACATCGAATTCCTCTTCTCCGCCAACAAGAACCAGCCCCTCCGTCCTGCAGGCGAAGTGGCATCGGGTGGTGAGATCAGCCGCCTCATGCTCGGCATCAAGAGCCTGGTTGCATCGGCACGCACCTTGCCCACCATCATCTTCGACGAGATCGACACGGGTGTCTCGGGCGACATTGCCGACCGTATGGGCAGCGTCATGAAGGAGCTCTCCACCCATCTGCAGGTCATCACCATCACCCACCTACCGCAGGTGGCAGGCAAGGGCAACCAACATTTCCGTGTCTTCAAGGCCGACACCGACGAGCAGACCATCACCCACATCGAGCAGCTTTCCTCCGATCAGCGCATTCAGGAGATTGCCCGTATGCTCAGTGGTTCCGACATCACTCCCGAAGCCCTGGCTAATGCCCGGACGCTTATCACGGAATAATATTTATCGACTTTTCCATAATCAAGCACTATCTCGCGCGGGATAGTGCTTTTCATATAGGAGCAAGCATTCTGTCGGCCGACAGAGTGCTCTATTCTATCGCGGCATGACCATTCTTGGCCAGGATTGGGTATTCTTCTTTCAGAGAAAGTACTCTGTCGGCCGACAGAGTGCTCCATCCTATCGCAGTATGACCATTCTTGGCCAGGATTGGGTATTCTCCATTCGGAGAAAGCATTCTGTCGGCCGTCGGAGTGCTATATCCTATCGCGGCATGACCATTCTTGGCCAGGATTGGGTATTCTCCTTTCGGAGAAAGCATCCTGTCGGCCGTCAGAGTGCTCCATCCTATCGCGGCATAACCATTCTTGGCCAGGATTGGGCATTCTTCTTTTGGAGAAAGCATCCTGTCGGCCGTCAGAGTGCTCTATCCTATCGCGGCATAACCATTCTTGGCCAAGATTGGGTATTCTCCTTTCGGAGAAAGCATTCTGTCGGCCGTCAGAGTGCAATAAGGGCGTGCCAAGTCGGGAAAGACTTTTGGCACGCCCTTTTTCAAATATAATTACGGGAACTTGTGCAGATTATTTGATCATCACCTTCTTGCCATCGATGATGTACATACCCTTGTCGAGCGACTGGATGTCATTGCCCACATACTGACCGTTGATGGTGAAGATGCGAGTCTCACCCTGCTTATCGGCATTCATCGTGCTGATGCCTACGGTGCCCATATCGCCATGGTTGGTGCTGTTAGCCCAAGATGACTGAGTGGTCTGGAAGGCGATCTCGTAGAAGTAGGTTCTCTTGAAGCTTACCACTACCTTATATACCTTGCTGGCATCGAGGTTATCGAGCGTGATGATGAAGCTCTTGTAAGAGGTGCTATACGAAGCTGAAGTCACGGCTGTAGAGGATGCGCTGATAGAACCGTTGGACGATACGGAGCATTCATAGACGCTGACGGTGGTGTTGCTGCTTGAACGCGGATTGTAGCCATAAACCTTGACAGCGGTGAGGTTGGTTACGTAGTAGGTCTGGGTAGCGGTACCGTTCGAGCTTGAGGTGACGGCTCGTGCCGAAGAGCTTGTGCCTCCCCACCAGCTGGTGGTTGTTTCGAAGTATGCCGAACTGCCCTGGAAGACATCGTAAGCGCTCCATGTAGTGCTTGTCGAACTGTTGCTGCTATAGGTGAGCCAACCCTGGCGACTGCTCGAATAGTAAGCGCCATAAGGTGCGATGGTGAGCCATGCCGAACCATCGGACTTCTCCGAATAGGTGTAGAAGTTCTTCACGCCACTGTAGCCTGCATCATCGATGGTGCTGTACTTGTGGAGGTTGAGGTAAGAGTCGGAGGCTGTGCCACCTGCAGGTTCATCATCAGGATCTTCTACCACAGGAGCTGCTGTTGCAGTACCCGAAAGTGCGACGCTAGCCGAAGCGTTGCCGCTGGTGAGTGCTACGCTGCCGCTATAGCTGCCGGCTGCCTCAGGACTGAAGGTAACGGTGACGGTAGCACCTGTCATAGCAGAAGCAGCGGTAAGGGTCGAAGGACTAACGGCATATACACCATTGTAGTCGGTGAGACGAACGCTGACGTTCGAAGTGAGGTCGGTACCACTGACGGTGAAGGTCTGGCTGACCGGAGTGCCTACCTCAGTGCTGAAGCTAAGAGCTGAGCTTGATACATTCAGTACGGGATCGGGAGTTACCACGGGGTCTTCACCTGGCACGGTGATGGTGGTCTTCTCGAAGAAGTAAACAGAAGAGGAGCTTGATGAAATAGTCCAACCGCTGCTGTAAGCGAGGTACTTGTAGCCACCGCTTGAATAGTAGAGCGAAGCAGCATTCGAACCAACGGTCCACTTGGCATTGTTGGTCGAAGTGTTCATTGAGAGCTTGTTGTTCTTGTGATAGAGGTAATAACTACCGTTCTTGAACGTCTTACTTGAACTGCTGGTACCGCAAGTCCAAACTGCGTAAGAGCTGGGCTCCTCGATGTACTTGATGGTATTACCGTTGCCATCGTTGCCGCTCACGATGTTGATTGAATTACTGGTAACAGTGTGGCTGGAATTAGTGGCAATGGCATTGGCCGAACCTGCTGCGTTCTTGTTGACAATCACATACTGCTTGCCCGAAGAAACGCTGCTGACGAGCTTATAGACTTCCTTGGTGGTTGTTGGCTGAGGATCGGGATCGACCTGCTGGGCTGCCGAAGTACCAGAGAGGGCCACTGTGACAGTAGCAGCCGAAGCGCTGGTGAGGGTAAGGGTGCCAGTGTAAGAACCTGCAGTAGCAGGAGCGGTGAAGGTCACGTTGACGGCCTTGCCCGAAGCTGCCTGAGTAGTGGAGATGCTGGTGGTGTTGGCCGAGAATGCCGAACCATTGACAGCCACGGTGATGGCTCCGCTGAGGTTGCTGCCGCTGACGGTGATTGACTTGGTCTGTGTCTCACCTGCATTAGCCGAGAATGACAGGCTGGAAGCACTGGCAGCGATGACAGGAACAGGAGCAGCTTCAGCCGAACCACTTAGGCTGATGGTGACGCTCTGTGCATTGCTGCTGGCAAGTGTAAGGGTGGCCGAAGTGTTGCCTGCTGCTGTTGGAGCATAAGTTACAGTGACGGTGGCACCCGATGTTGCGTTAGCTTTGCTGATAGAACTTGGTGAAACGGTGTAGTTGCTCGAACCGCTGATGGTAGCCGATACAGCACCCTCAAGATCGGTACCCGTGACGGTGAAGGTCTTGGTGTAGGTCTGTCCTACGGTGCCCGAGAAGGCGAGTGACGAAGCACTGGCAGTGATGACAGGGGTAGTTACTACAGTTCCAGGAGTTGAACCAAGGATCTGCTGGAGACCAGCAAGAGCATTGATCTTACCATTGCCGAAATGCGAGGCATTGGCTCCAGTGGTTGTGTAGCTATCCTTGATGGCCGTCTGCTTCATGATGTTCTTGATGTCACTGCTGGTGAGCGACTGTCCGGACTCCTTGACTGCCTGGAGCCAAAGGGCAACGATACCGGCAGCCACGGGAGTAGCCATCGAGGTACCCTCCATCATAGCATAAGGATAGGACGAACTGTTGACCACGAGGTCGCTGCTGAAGTCGCTTCCATAGTAGCTGTAGTCATCGACACTGGCTGTATGGTAGTGGTTCACACCGGCTGCAAGGCGGGCACCAGGAGCCGTGATCCATGGATACTGGATGCCTGTGGGGCTCTGGTTGGCGGTAGCGTAGCTGGAGAAATAGGCGATATCACCGATGGTATAAACATCACTCATGCTGTAGGAAGAGCCACTAGCGGCTTTCCACGTATTGGCGGTTACATAAGCACCGATGGAGATGACATTGGGATCAGTGGCTTCGTCACTTACACACATGTCATCCGAACCGTTGGTCCAAGTGTAGCCACTGGTCGAGAGGTGATTGGTGAAGTAGCCATAGCTGCCTCCCCAAGCGTCGATGGTACAGCTTCCGCTGGTGGGATAGAACTGCACAGCCAAGGTATATTTGCTCTTATAATAGGTGCTACCGTTCTTCGTTGTGGTGGTGTAGCTTCTGGAGGTGAGACCAGATGTGTAGAGCATGATCTGGCTCTTGTTGGAGCTTACGTAATCCTTATATGCATAAAGTGTTCCGCTGAAATAGCTCGACAGTCCGCTCACCGTGGCACCGCTGGTGCTTGGGGTAACGGTAACCGAAGTCTTGACAGCGCCAGTGCTGGAGTCAAGGACGAAAATCTTGCAAGCAAGGCTACCACTGCTCAACTTGGAGCGAGACCATGCGTTGGCGATGATGCCATAGTAGTAGTAACCGGCATCGGTGTTGCTGTAGGAAGCAGCACGCAGGATGGAGCCAAGAGGACTACTGCTCGATGCAGTACCACTTACGTGATATCCACCACCCTCACCGTCCTTCGACTTACCGCCATCGTTGGAAGCAGCGAAGAGACAAACGTGGTTGGGATGGCTCGAACCAAAATACTGTGCAGTGATGTCGGCAAAATCGCCTGTTCCATCGTGAGGACCGTACTGCGAACCCCAACTATTGCTGATTACCACAGGCTTGCCCTGAGCATCGGCATAATCGCAGATCTTCTGGAAGGCATTGGCCATATAGGTGCTCGACAGACCGTTAATGCCGGCGAGGTAAAGGTCAGCACCTGGAGCCATACCACCATAAGTGGCATTTGCATGGTCGTTGGTGACAGTAACATTCGAGCCGCTGACGATGACGCTCGAACCACCTGCTGTCGAACTGGTGTGCGTGCCGTGGTCTTCGCTCTTGTCGTCTGTGGTAGGACTGCTGCTGGTAATAGAAGTATATTCCTTGGCACTCGTACCATTATACACATACGCGCGCTTGATACGCGAATTGCCGCTGGCATCCTTGAATGCGATGTGCTGGAAGTCGATGCCTGTGTCAATCACACCAAGGACGACACCTGTGCCATCGTACTGCTTGCTGAGACCGAGGGCAACGGCATCGGCAGACTTGGTAAGTGCATCATCGACATTGGTTGCCTGACGTGCCTTGCTGGTAAATGGATGCATCAGCATCGACACATTGATGCGCTTCACATTGGTGAGGCCTGCAACTTCCTCAATTCTTTCTATTGGGATAAGGGCGGTGTAAAGTCCGTTATTGAAGCTGCTCTGAATCTGAACTCCCTTGTTGTCCAGATCCCTAACATCGGCATTGTTTTCCATACGGATGAAAGCCGAAATGTAAACGCGGCCATCGATAGTGTCTGGGGCGGCATAGATTCGATCATCATTCTTGCTTGGGCGAATACGCTTGCCAACGAAGTCAAGGCCGAGCTGCTTCTCTGATACAGCGTGGCGCTTCATTTCGAGCGCTCCATCGCGTTCGTCAATGAACATCTTGGTTGAAATAGACAACTTGTTGCTGATGTCACTCTGACCAAATGACAGCATACCCGATGCCATCATAATAGCGAATAATAAACCTTTTTTCATGTTAGAAAAAATTAGAAGTTGTAATGTATTTGTGCGAAAAACGCCACAAAGATATATATTATTTTATTTCGTCCAACATTTTTGTCATATTATTTTCGAAAAAAGTACGATTTTTCTCGTTTTTGTATAAAAAACCTATAAAAACTCAGTTATTTCGTCCATTTCGTAACAATTTGAAGAGGCAAAGCCATAAAACAAGAAAAGTACGACAAACGAATTGTCGCACTTTTATCTCATAGAGGTATCTTTTTGGCCTAATGTTCGCCAAAAATCGGTCAAAAAGGCATCAAGCTTCGGCAGCTGCCAGGAGTATCTCGCTCAGTGAAGGATGGGCATGGACGGTGTGGGCGATGTCGTGAATCGTTCCACCTTGGCGCATCAAGACAGTGACTTCGTGAATGAGGTCGCTGGCATGGGCTCCGAGGATGTGAGCGCCGAGAATCTTTCCATCGGGGGCAACAAGGATCTTGACCAGTCCGTCATCAGCATCCATCGAAAGCGCCTTGCCATTGGCGCGATAGAACGACTTCAGTGCCTTGTATTCTGTTCCAGCCTCGGTGAGTTGCTCTTCGGTCTGGCCCACCATAGCTACTTCGGGCGTGGTGAAGACGGCGGCAGGAATGACCGTGAGGGCGGCGTGGTAGGGATTCTCGCAGCCAAAGATGGCTGCGTCAGGAACGGAAGAAGACAGAATATGATGAAGCGCACAATAACCCTGGAAGGTGGCAGCATGGGCGAGCTGGCAGAGGCCGTTGACGTCGCCGATGGCATAGACACCGGGAACGTTGGTCTGCATGTCCCGATCGACAGTGATACCGCGACGGGTGTAGGCCACGCCAATATCATCGAGGTTGATGGCTTCGAGGTTTGCGCCGCGGCCTACGGCCATGAGCACAAGGTCGCATTCGAGCGACTGAAGCTTGCCCTTCTCTTCATATTCTACACGCATCGGTTCTCCTTCGTAGATGGCTTTGGCAGCAGCACCCACATGGAAACCTATGCCGCGCTTCTTGAGCGAGGTGCGCAAACGCTTGGCGATGTCGCGGTCGAAAGCGGGAAGGATCTCTTTCATAAACTCAACCACCTCGACCTCTACGCCGAAGCTACGGAAGATGCTGGCGAACTCCATGCCGATGACTCCGCCGCCAATGATACAGAGACGCTTGGGTAAAGTCGTCAGATTGAGGGCTTCGGTGGAAGTGATGACGCCCTGGGCATGAGCGCCGGGGATAGGCAGGAATTTTGTCACACTTCCCGTAGCAATGATGACATTGGGAGCAGCGAACTGCTCCTCTTCCCCATCGGCTTTGCGAACAGCTACAGTTTGGGCATCGACAAATCGTGCCTCACCTTCGACCAACGTGATACCGGGCATTTTCATGAGCATGGCTACACCCTGACGCAACTTTTCGACCACGCCGTCCTTGCGTGACACAAGGGCCGCGATATCAACTGTTGCTTCAGCATAGCCTGCGGCTAGCACTTCGTCGTGGACCTCGGCCGAATGACAAAGACACTTCGTAGGGATGCACCCTGCATTGAGGCAGGTTCCGCCCAACGCAGCCTTTTCGATGATGACAGTCTTCAAGCCCGCTTTGGCTGCCTTGACTGCTGTCTCATAGCCTCCGGGGCCTGCTCCGATTATGATAAGATTGACTTCATTCATAAGTACAGAACCAAATTATACATTAGTTATTTTCCTTTTTTTACACGAATTGCCACGAATTGACATGAATTACATTTGCCAAGTGTGTTAGTTACACTTTTAAATAATTCACGTTAATTCATGGCAATTCGTGTTAAAAAATGAAGATAATCAAAGGCTCTTGAAAGTGAACTTGGGCTCCTTGACAGCCTTTACGTCATCGAGACGACGGATGGGCGTATTGTGGGGAGCGGTACGAACCATTTCGCTGTTGTCGCGTGCCTCCTCAGCGATGCGCTTCATCACAGCGATGAAGTCGTCGAGCGTGTCTTTGCTTTCAGTCTCGGTGGGTTCGATCATCAATGCCTCGTGGAAGAGCAATGGGAAATAGATCGTAGGCGCATGGAAACCGTAGTCGAGCAAGCGCTTGGCCACATCGAGAGTAGTGACATGAGTGGGGTCGTGATGATCGCCACCATATTCGGGACGCAAGCCATCGAAAACAAATTCGTGCTTGCAGAGACCCTCGATAGGCAGCAAATAATGGCTCCTGAGGCACTCCTTGATGTAGTTGGCATTGAGGACCGAGAGCTTGCCAGCCATCGGGATATTCTCCTTGCCCATGCTAAGCAAATAGGCGTAGGCACGGATAATGACGGTGAAGTTACTGAGGAAGCTGGAGATGCAGCCGAGCGACTTCTCGTCGCAATGCAGGTCGTAGGTGCCATCGGCCTTCTTCTCGACCTGCGGATTGGGCAGCAAGTGCTCCAACCCCTTGCGTACGCCGACAGGACCACTGCCTGGACCGCCACCACCGTGAGGAGTGGAGAAGGTCTTGTGCAGATTGATGTGCATCACATCGAAGCCCATATCGCCTGGACGGCAAACGCCGAGCATCGGGTTGAGATTGGCTCCATCGTAGTACATAAGACCACCACAATCGTGAACGAGACGAGCAATCACAGGGATGTTTCTTTCGAAGATACCGAGGGTGTTCGGGTTGGTCATCATCATGCCAGCCACATCGGGACCAAGCAATGGCTTGAGATCCTCCACATCTACGGTACCATCGGGCAAGCTCTTTACCTCGACCACCTTGAAGCCAGCTACAGCAGCAGAAGCAGGATTGGTGCCATGGGCAGAGTTTGGTACGATGATCTTGGTGCGTGCTTCATCGCCACGCTGCTGATGATATGCCTTGATGACCATAAGTCCGGTCAACTCTCCATGTGCACCAGCATAAGGATTGAGCGTAAAGCGCGAAAGACCGGAAATCTCGGCCAGCGTACGCTGTACCTCGTCATAAACCTTCAGACTGCCCTGCACATACTCCACAGGGGTGGAAGGATGGCGATTGAAGCCTGGGAGGGCGCAGAGTTCCTCGTTGAGCTTCGGATTGTACTTCATCGTACAGGAACCCAAGGGATAGAAGCCCGTATCAACACCGAAGTTATTGTTCGACATGTTGGTGTAATGGCGAACCACGGTGAGTTCGTCACACTCGGGAAGGATGGTCTTGCTCTGACGCTTCAAGACATCAGGCATCTCGCTGATGCAATATCCACTGATCTCGGACTTTGGCAGTGAATAGCCTACGCGTCCTGGCTTTGACAACTCGAAAACGAGTTTACCATAATATACATTGTTCATAATTTTATCTTAGGGATGATAAGGGATATTAGGAGAAATGAAGGGATATTAAAGGACGTCACAATTATTTGATGCCAATGGGACCCAGGGAACTACCGTCCCTTAGTCTCCCTTAAAATCTCTTAGATTCCCTTAAAATCCTTTTAAATATTAGAGATTAGTGAATCGATTTCTTCTTTCGAACGCATTTCGGTGACAGCGATGGTAAGGCAACCGGGCATACCCTCGGTCTCAACGCCCAGGAGGAAGCCCTTTTCGGCCAATGCCTTACGAACTTCGGCAGCATCACCCTTGACACGAACAGTGAACTCACAGAGGAAAGGCTTTGGGGCAAAGGCATCCTCGAACTTGCCGGTCTTGAGCAATTCATCGTGCAAGTAATGAGCGCCTGCATAGCTCTGCTCGTTGACTTCGCGCAAACCCTTCTCACCCATCAGGCTGAGGTAGGAAGCCACGAAGAGGCACATGAATCCTTGTGCCGTGCAGATGTTGCTGGTAGCCTTCTCTCGACGGATGTGCTGCTCGCGGGCCTGCATAGTGAGAACGAAGGCACGACGACCCTCGGCATCGGTGGTGGCGCCGACGAGACGACCCGGCATCTTACGCACCAGTTCATTCTTGGTGCAAAGGTAGCCGATATAGGGACCGCCGTAGTTCATAGGGATACCCAAACTCTGGGCATCACCACATGCGATGTCGGCACCCCATTCGCCAGGGGTGCGGAGCACGCCAAGCGTACTGGCCACGCTATTGACAGCGAAGAGTGCCTTGTGTGCATGGCAAAGGTCGGCAAGGCCGGTGAAGTCCTCGACGATGCCATAATAGTTGGGCTGGCTGACGATAAGACCTGCCACGTCATCCTTCTCGATGAGTTCCTGGGCCACAGCCTTGTCCATCACACCATCGGCAGCTGGCACCTTCACCAACTCAACGCCATGATAGTGGGCATAGGTCTCGACAACGCGAAGCACCTGTGGATTGCAGGTAGCTGAGATGAGCACCTTGTTGCGCTTCTTGGCATTGGCCACGCACATCAGCATTGCCTCGGCAGTAGCCGTCGAGCCATCGTACATTGAAGCATTCGACAGATCCATGCCAGTGAGGTCGGCCATCATGGTCTGATACTCGAAGATATACTGTAGGGTACCCTGCGAGATCTCAGCCTGATAGGGAGTGTAACTGGTCGAGAACTCACTGCGGCTGGCAAGGAACGGAACAACGCTGGGGGTATAGTGGTCGTAGGAACCACTGCCGGCAAAGCAGACGAGAGGCTTGTTCTGAGCAGCAAGGCCGCCGATGATGCGACGTACCTCGATTTCCGACTTCTCGGACGGAATATCGAGTTCGCGCTTCAACTTCAGTTCCTCAGGAACCTCGGCATAAAGATCGTCAAGGCTCTTGACACCAATGACATCCAGCATCTGCTGAATGTCATCGGTCGTATGGGGAAAATATTTGTACATAATTTATTCGCAGATTGCCTCGTAAGCCTTGGCATCGAGGAGGTTGTCAAGTTCAGAGGGGTCGGAAAGTTTCACCTTGATGATCCAGTTCTCGAAAGCGTCGGCATTGACGAGTTCTGGCTGCTCTTCGAGGGCTTCATTGATTTCAACAACAGTTCCGGAAACGGGCGAGAAAAGGTCGCTTGCAGCCTTGACTGACTCGACAGCACCAAACTCCTCACCGGCGGTTACTTCGTCGTCAACCTCAGGCATATCGACATATACCACGTTACCCAGCTGAGACTGTGCATAATCGGTGATACCGATGTAGCCATACTCGCCTTCCACTCTTACATACTCGTGGCTCTCTGCATAGAAGAGGCCTTCAATAACTTTTGCCATAATTTTTAGTTTTTAATTATTTCTTATATGATTTCTCGTAAAATTTCTTCTTCACAACGACACCCGGCTGGAGTTTGCGATGGATGCGCACCTGCACGGGAGTGCCCAACTTGGCATATTCGATCTTGACAAGTGCCATACAGACGCTCTTGCCTGTCGAGATGGAGTTGTAACCTGTGGTCACGGTTCCAACGACTTCGTCGCCGACTACCACTTCGTAACCATGACGTGGGATGGCACGGCCTTCGAGCTCGATGCCGACAACCTTGCGGGTAACACCTTCGGCCTTCTGCTTGGCACAAGCCTCCTTGCCGACAAACTCCTCCTTATTAAGTTTCACAAACATGCCGAGACCAGCCTCGATGGGGCTCAGATCGTCGGTAAGTTCGTCGCCATAAAGCGGCAGACCCACTTCGAAGCGCAGGGTGTCGCGGCAACCCAATCCGCAGGGCTTTACACGTCCGCTATCGATGAGTTTATCCCATTGGGCAACAGTGAAAGCGTGTGAACCATAGATTTCGAAACCATCCTCACCCGTGTAGCCAGTACGGCTGATGATGATAGTCTCACCAGCAACCTCCAGTTTCTTGAAGGTGTAGAAAACGAGTTCGGCACAAGGCAGACCCAGCACCTCCTCAACCACACGCTCGGACTGAGGTCCCTGGACAGCTATCTGTCCGTAGTATTCGCTCTGGTTCTCGGTCACTACATTGAAGCCCTTCGACTGTTCAACGATCCAGGCATAATCCTTGTCGATGTTGGCAGCGTTGATGACGAGGAAGAAGCGGTCGTCGGCCTCCTTATAGACCAAGAGGTCATCGACGGTGCCACCATTCTCGTGGAGCATCATGCCGTAGAAGATTTTGCCGACGGGAGCACCGGCAACGTCGTTGGTGAAAATATGCTGCACATAGCGTTCGGCCTCGGGACCAGTAACCAGCACTTCGCCCATGTGACTCACGTCAAAGACGCCACAAGCCGTGCGCACAGCGATGTGCTCATCGGCAATGTCACTATATTGCAGTGGCATCACGAAGCCACCGAAAGGAACCATTTTCGCATTCAAACTGATGTGTCTGTCGTAGAGACATGTTTTCTTATCTTCCATAGATTATAGTTTTTGGATTGTTGTATTTCTTGTGAATGAGTCAACTTGTCAATTGTTCCATAAACCGATCAGCTGCTCTTGGGAGAGATTGCGTATCGACCGTTCTGGATGATGTCTGCTGATGGCTTCCCAAAGGCTCTCTCGGGTGAATGCCACGCCCTCGAAGGCTTCGGCAAACGCTTTCTGGGCATCGAATAGCTCGAAGTAGTCTCCCGTAAGACGTACTTTCCGCACAAGGCTTCCTTTCAACGAGAAATGAATCTCGATGGTGCCACAGCCTTCGATACGGGCTTGCAGCACTTCCTCGTCGTGTGCCGAACTGCCCAAAAGGAACTCGTCGGCATAATAACCTTGTTCGATTTGCTCTATTTCGCTCACTGCCAAAGCGTCAAGGACAATGGTGCGGTCGGTAAGTTTCTGGCGCAACTGGTTTCGGAGCCAAGCTATCTCTTCGGCTTCGGAGAGTCCCTGTGGCGCATTGAGATTGCCTTTCAGCACTCCCACTCTTGCCCTGATACTCGGGACACCCTTGCTCTGAAGTTTTTGGGGATTGGAATGCAAAGCGCCTTGCATCAACTCGGGATCGGTGTCATAGAGCATCGTTCCATGCACGATATTGCGGTCGGCAATATGGTAGAAGGCATTACCGCAAACCTTGCCCTTGCCCATCAGGATGACGTCGTTGCGTCCGTGAACCTCTGTATGTGCGCCCAATTCGTTCAAACTGCGTGAAACGGTGGTGGCATACTCCAAGAAAATGGGTTCCACCTTGCCTTGTGTCGTGACGAGGCTGATCATAATGTTGCCCTCGTCGGCAAAGACGGCTCCTCCTCCACTCTTGCGACGGATGACGTCGATGTGATTCTCACGGCAGAAGTCCAGGTTGACTTCCTGATGAGCCACCTGGTTGCGACCCATCACCACGGTGCGACCCAATTGCCATGTGAAAAGATAATTGGAGGCAGGCAAATGGCTGGCAATCCATTCCTCAGCAGCAAGGTAGAAGGGTGCACGCCGCCGAATAGCGAACTGCGAATCGGCTGTTGCAGTACAGTCAGGAATCTCTACATAACAAGCTGGGAAATGCATATCGTCCCTTGGTTTCTTATATTTCCTTTAGGTTTCTTGTGCAAATTAAATGGAATTCCTCGAAATAACAAAATAATTCGGGCAAAAAATGGCAAAAAGTCAAGAATTATCCTGTCGGCAAGGCCTTTCGAAATACAACCATTACAAAATGACACAATTCGGACGACCTTGTCCGACGTCCTTAATTGTTCAGTTCGTTGGTCAGAGTCACTGAAGCAACATTGCCCGTCTTTTGGACTTCGTTGAAGAGAGCCACATAGTTAGGCTTTCCATACGAAACGACTACAAAATTGATGATGGTCTGTTTCTCGGAGAAATTGTAGCGCAGGAACTCGTCCGAAATGTGGATGTTATATTGCTTGAGCAAGTTGCGAAGGACAGCCACATCGTCCATGATGCCATTCACCTTCACACGGATAATCTTGCTTTCGCCTGCACGAATGAATCGCGTCACATAACGGTCGGCATACGAGAGCACGAAGATGATGAGCAACGTTGCTACTGTTGAGATGATGTACATACCAGCTCCGATGGCCAAACCGATGGAGGCGGTCATCCAAATGCCGGCAGCAGTGGTAAGTCCCTTCACCGAGCCCTTCATCTGAATGATGGCACCAGCACCCAGGAAACCTACGCCCGAAACTACCTGGGCAGCAATACGTCCAGGGTCTCCGTTCTTCAAACCAAGATATTCCTGAGGAATGTAGATTGACACGAGCATCGCCATAGTAGCACCCATGCAAATCAGCGAGAAGGTACGCATACCGGCGAACTGGCCTTTGTGATGACGCTCCAGTCCTATCACGCCACCCAGCACAAAACTAAGCAGCAACTTGTAGATGGCACCCACCAGATTGATGTTGGGACTGGCTATCAGCGAATAAAGCTCATTGAACGCTTCCATATCGAAAAATCACTTCGAATTAAAGTAAAGAATCAGCAGCACTGCAACGACTATCAGGAAGAGCACAATGTAGAGCATTTTCTTGCTTTTACCCTTCTTTGCTGGCACTTGGGCTTTTGGTTTTTGGTTCGTGATGCTGGTTGTTCCCTGCTTGACAACAACAGGTTCCGGCTTCTTCACCAAAGACCGAAGGGGTTCGACTACGGCATTCACCGTGTCGCTCGTCAAATAGATATGCTGGGCGAGGGTACGGAGCTCGAGGAACGCGGCATCAACCTCTGTCTTGCCACTCTTTGCCGAATCAACAGCATCGACAAATTCCTCGATTTGACCATAGATGTCACCATTCCCCGGGAAAAAACGTCCCACATCGCTTCGATAGTTCTTCAGCGACTTGCCCTTGAGGCACACGTCCTTCACCAAATCGTTGACAAACTGGACGCTTGAGGCACCAATGTGACTTCTCTCTTCCATTCTGTTTCGATGTATTGTTATCTATTTATCTCGAATTACTGAATTAATGAATTACTACTAACCCAATATTATCGTAAATTCGAGATATAGCAATTATAGACCCTTCACCACATTGACCATCTCGATGGCCGAAATCATGGCGTCGGCACCTTTGTTGCCAGCCTTGGTTCCTGCACGCTCGATGGCCTGCTCGATACTGTCGGTAGTGAGGATACCATTGGTGACAGGCACACCGCTGCGGAGACTTGCTGCTGCAATACCCTTGGCGCTCTCGTTGGCAACCATATCGAAATGAGGTGTAGCACCACGAATCACTGCTCCGAGGCAAACCACTGCATCATATTTGCCCGACTCGGCCATCTTCAAGGCCACCAACGGAATCTCGAATGCACCAGGCACAAATGTCAAAGTGAGATCATCACTATTGCCACCGTGACGTACAAAGCAATCTTCGGCACCACCGATGAGACGATTGACGATAAAGTCGTTGAAACGCGAAGCCACGATGCCTATCTTCTGGCCAGTGGCTGAAAGGTTACCTTCAATTCTTTTCATAATCTTTCTATTGTTTGATATCTTTATATTTTTTACGCAAATCCTTGACGTGGAGCAAATGTCCCATCTTGGCATACTTGGTATACATGTAGAACTCGTCCTTTTCGTTGCACGTCATCTCGATTGGCTCACGGCCAACGACCTTGAGTCCGAAACCATCGAGACCTTCTATCTTAGCAGGATTATTGGTCATAAGGATAAGTTCGTGGATGCCAAGATCTGCAAGGATTGATGCTCCGGTGCCGTATTCACGCAAATCGGCAGCATAACCCAATGCCAGATTGGCCTCCACAGTGTCCATGCCCTGGTCCTGCAGTCGATAAGCCTTGAGTTTGTTGATCAAACCGATGCCACGACCTTCCTGACGCAGGTAGAGCAACACGCCACGACCACGCTTCTCGATGCGACGCATGGCCTCGGCCAGCTGTTCGCCACAGTCGCAACGCAGGCTGCCGAAAGCATCGCCTGTGAGGCATTCCGAATGGACACGGCAGAGCACAGGTTCGTCAGTCGTGACATCTCCCTTGACAAGAGCCACATGATGCTCCCCAGTCACACGGTTCACATATCCGTAAGCCCTGAAGGTACCGAAGCGGGTGGGAAGTTCGGCATCGGTGACCTGATCGACGAGTTTCTCAGTGCGGCGACGATATTTCACGAGGTCGGCAATGGTGATGGCTACAAGGTCGTGCTTCTTTGCAAACTCAAGCAGTTCGGTGGTACGCATCATCGTACCATCTGGACGCATGATTTCGCAGCAAAGGCCGCACTCCTTCAGTCCGGCGAGACGGCAGAGATCGACCGTGGCTTCGGTGTGGCCTGTTCGTACCAACACACCTCCATCACGTGCCTGGAGTGGGAACATATGACCTGGGCGACGGAAATCCATAGGTTTGGCATTATCGTCAACCGTAGCACGAGCAGTGATGCCGCGCTCCACAGCCGAGATACCCGTCGAAGTGGAACGATGGTCGATGCTGACAGTGAAGGCGGTGAGATGATTGTCTCCATTGTTGGCACACATCTGAGGCAAAGCAAGTTTTTCGCAAATCTCGCGGCTCATGGGCATACAAATCAAACCCTTGGCCTCCGATGCCATGAAGTTGACGTTCTCGGTAGTCGCGAACTCTGCTGCACAGATGAGGTCGCCCTCATTCTCGCGATCGGGGTCATCCAATGCCACTATACATTTACCTGCCTTGAGGGCGGCGATGGCCTCTTCTATGGTGTTGAATTGATTCATTCTATTTTCTACTTTTTGGGGATGCTAAATTGACTAGATTGTCTAGATGTTCTAGATTGTCTAGAGATTCTAGAGGCTCTAGATATTCTAGTTTTAGAGAAATCCATTATTTCTAAGTTTGTCCATAATGTTGTCATCGGGGGTCTTGCCAAGAAGCTTCTCGACATACTTGGCAATGATGTCGTTCTCGATGTTGACCAGATCGCCAACGTGAACGCTGTAGAGCGTAGTGGCACTTTGGGTGTGGGGAATCAGGGAAACCGAAAAACTACGCTCATCGACACGAGCCACGGTCAACGAGACACCCTGCAATGCCACACTTCCCTTCTCGACTATATATCGGAGGAGTTTGCTGTCGCACTCCACCGTGAGCCAAAGTGCCGTATCGTCCTGACGACGTGAAGCAATTCGCCCAGTTCCATCGATGTGTCCCGAGACGATATGTCCGCCCAATCGGGTTTGCAACGACAAAGCACGTTCAAGGTTTACGGGGCTCCCAGGCTTCAATTGTCCTAATGCCGTGCGTTCCACCGTCTCTGGCATCACGTCAGCAGTAAAGCCATGTTCGCTGAGGCTGGTCACCGTGAGACATACGCCATTGGTGGCGATGCTATCGCCCACCTGGGCATCCTGCACCACTACACCGGCTTCCACCTCAAAGGTGAAACTCTTGGCTCCTCTATGCAGGGCCTTCACATGGCCCACTTCTTCGATTATTCCTGTGAACATATTCCAGTTATTCAGAATACTCTGAGTATTCCAAGTACTCCGATTATCTCGATTACTCCGATTCCTTCGAAACCAATCCCCTGACGAGCAAATCCTCGCCATACCTTTCGACCTTAACATCCTCGAGCCTCAGTGCCTGTGACATCTTGGCAAGGCCTAGTCCTTCAACGGGAGTCTTTGCATCGACACCACCAACAATCTTGGGAGCAATGAAAGCAAAGACTTCATCGACAAGCCCTTCACGAATAAAGGATTCGTTCAGCGTGCCTCCTCCTTCAAGCAGGATGCCGTCAATCTTTTCCTTTCCTGCACGCACAAGAAGGTCCTGAGGTGTGTTGCAGCACCATGTCTTGACACCAGCACGATTGAGTTGTGCCAATCGATGCAGGTCGGCACCCTCGGCGTAAACCACTACAGTAGGGACTTCCCCGGCTGTGCGCACCAAGTTGCTTACAAGGGGCAGGCGGGCATGGCGATCGGCAACGATGCGAATGGGATTGCGAGCCGCTGGATACTTAGCGATGCGTGTTGTCAGCGATGGATTATCACTCAGCACAGTGCCAATACCACAAAGAATGCCCGTCAGTTCACGACGCAGATAATGCACACGCAATCTTGCCTCTTCGCCCGACACCCATTTGCTGTCACCCCTGCGGGTACAGATCTTGCCATCGAGTGTCATGGCATATTTCATCACAACCCAAGGCATACCCGTGGTGATATACTTCAGAAAGACACGATTCTGATAGCGCAACTCCTTCTCAAGACTATCTGCCACCTCCACTTCGATACCGGCAGCCATCAACTTTTCGATGCCTTTACCGGCAACAAGAGGATTCGGGTCGCGCAGCCCCACAACCACTCTACCGATGTGATGTTCGATAATGGCATCGGTGCAAGGAGGTTGATGGCCATGATGACAACAAGGCTCAAGGGTCACATACATCGTCGCACCCTTGCAATCCACTCCACGCCGGGCTGCATCCTCAAACGCATTTCGTTCGGCATGCAAATCGCCATAACGCTCGTGATAACCCTCGGCAATGACTTCTCCATCGCGCACAACAAGTGCTCCCACAAGCGGATTGGGATTCACAGCGCCCTCGCCCTTTTGAGCGAGTGCCATGGCTTTGCGCATCAGCACAATATCGTCGGTCGTTATCATATAATCGTCACAAATGGATGAAATACGGCGCAAAGATAATGCATTTTCCGCGAATTCCCAAGAAAAAAAGGACTTTTAGTGATTTTTCACCGACAAAACTTTGAGAATACCTAAAAAAAACATATATTTGCAAAGCATTTCGAATCAAAACAAGTTCATCCTTTTAGTCCATGAACCGCAACCCCTCTAAAACCATGTATATATGAATAGATTATTGTCCTTGCTGATTGCCATTCTGCCTGTTCTTTCCAGCTATGCAGAAACCTACTCCGAAAATGCCAACGAGGCCTGTTCCCCGAAACCAGAGTTCCCCACCGAAGAGACCCACGAACCCGGATTCCTCGGCACTCCCATCAACCAAGCCATCGAACGCGGATTGCGTCGTGCCGACCATGAGATGGAATACAAATATGGACGCACGGTGACCGACTTCGCCACTGCCCCGAAAGTGGGAGGTTATTATATGTCGGGCTATTATTACAGCAGCCAGGAAGGCGCACATAACGGTGACGGCTTCAAACAGAAGAACGTGCGTCTCTACGTGAGTGGTTCTGTCTTCAAACACTTCAACTACCTTGTACAGGTGCAACTTGCCAATGCCGCCTTCCATATGAAGGACTTCTGGATGGAGTGGAAGAAATATCCCGAATTCAGCGTGAAGGTAGGCCAGTTCATTCGCGTGTTCGGCTTTGAGAATCCCTACAATCCGTTCGAATACCGTGATGGTGCCTACGCCTTGATTACCCAGAAACTTGCGGCCCAATCGGACTACATCGGCACCGACAACGGTGGCGGTCGTGACCAGGGTATTCAGGTGCAAGGCGACCTTTTCCCTGTGGGGAAGGACCAGCATCGTCTCGTCCACTACCAGCTCATGCTTTCCAACGGTCAAACCATCAACACCGGTGACGCAAACGGCAAGAAGGACATTTCGGGCACCTTCCAACTGCAACCCATCAAGGGCTTCTATCTCGCTTTCTATGGTTGGACGGGCGACCACAAGGCCAACAACGTCACCGTCACCCGCAATCGCTACATGATCTCGGCATTCTACGATGTCAACGAATGGACAGCACGCGCTGAATACGCCCACTCTACCGGCCACAAAATCAGTGACTACAATGCCGCTACCGGCGAATGGTCGGGTGCAGGAGAGGCGCAGGGCTGGTATGCTACACTCGGCTTTCCCTTCAACGAATGGCTCAAACTTTGGCTCAAGTACGACGCCTATCAAGACGATGCCTCCTGGGGAAGCACAAGGTCTATTTATTCCATCAGCCCCAATATCCAAATCCACAAGAACCTATGGTTTCAGCCTCGTGTAGGTTATGTCCACGACCGTACACTCGACACCAACTGGACAGAGGTTTCTGTAGAAATGGGCGTACGTTTCTGAATCATCTTTCCGCATTATGACAACGCAGACTATCCCAAACGATGGCCTGCGTTTCAAGTTTTCGACGATTTAACAACAAGATTATAGAAAAAATGAAAAAAAGTTGACAAAAATTTGCATCTTTCAATAAAAAGCCATATATTTGCAGCGAAAAACAATAGCGAGAGATTTCAAAGCCATTAATTCACCCTCGATACTTCAGTCCAGTCAGTCCTGGAGCATCGAACAAAACCTAGAAACTATGAAGTCGATCCAAGAAATCAACCGAATGTATCTTGAGAAAAATCTCGAAAAGACGCCTCATGACGTCGAGTTGCTTGATGCCTTCAAGAAGAACCCCAAGGCCATGCCCGTGCACGAGAGTACTGCCGACTTGGCCGATGGCACTCCTGTGTTGACCAATTATGGACTGATGTGTATGAGTTTGGACGATGACTTCATGCAAGGATATTACGTACCGAAATGCGAGGAATTGCTCAACAGCGATAAGCCTTTGGATCCGCTCACTGTCCGCACGTTGCGCGCAAGCCTCATTGAATTCGCGATGCTTGGCTGCATCGAGGCTCAGCGTGTCATCGAGAAATTCCTTATCGAATATGGCAAAGGCGACAACGAAATGCTCGCCAATATCGTCTTGAGCCGTTGGCCTGAGCGTCATAACCTCCAGCGCTTCCTGGCCATCCAGCAAGGAGGCAACGACCCGAACGTCGATCACACCTCGTTCCATCGAGCCATGACCGAGATTCGCTCAGGCAGCAAGCGCACACGCTGGGTCAACTACTTCTTCCCACAGATGAAGACCGACCGCGACCTGCCTACCTTCTACTACAGTCTGCGCGATGAAACCGAGGCGCTTATCTACATTAACCATCCGATGCTCCGCAAACGTCTGCTCAAGATGTGCGAGGCCATCCTCGAGAACGATCATTCCATCTTCGACATCTTCTCACGTTTCGACATCAAGATGATACGTTCCTGCATCGACCTTTTCTCTCAAATCTCCTCCATCAAGCTCTTCGAGCGAATGCGGCAGGAATACGGCTGGAAATATTACGCCGACAAGTTTTAGAACGTGTGTCCGAGGCTGATGTAGAATCGGAACTCTTTTGTGCGATTGCTCCAACCCAGATCGGCACTTATCGGTCCTAACAAGGTCTGATAGGCAGCACCCACCTCTGTACCCCACATCGTATGGGCTGACATAATATTCTTAATTTTGTCAGCCTGCTGTGCTGCGGCAACCTTCGCAATCACATATCCATTTTTGATAACCTTAAGCTGGCCCTTCAACTGAGCTGCAACTAATGCATTCTCAGCCACTTCGGCATGTCCGATGCCGGGGAATGGCATTTGTTGCGGCAGGTAACGTCCGAAGTAATTTCCGCCAATGACATTGCCTTGCACACGATGAATGTCGGAGCCAAATAGCAGACGGCCGAAGGCACTGGGTTGTATGGCAAGACGGCTGCCAAAAGGAATGGAAGTGCGGAACGCAGCATCAGCAGCCGAGAAGCCTATATGATCATTATAGGTCGCAAAATTGTCGGTCACAAAGGCAAAGCCTGCCTTGAAGAATGAGCCGCGTGTCGGGAAATACCAGTCGTTTTCTGTGTTGAAGCGGGTTCGAGCATAGTAACTGTAATTTCTCTCGTTTGCCACCGAGGTCAGGTTCCTAACTTCGTCGTAATGGATGTTGGTAAGCATGTCGCCAACATGATAATACTCCCACTTGGCACCTAACCTGAAGTCGAATTTGTGGAAATGAAATTCGACGAGCGAATAGTCAACAGCATGATAATTATAGGTTCCGTTGCCCATCTTATCTCCCCTATAATAGAGGCTGATGTCATTGTAGCCATACTCGTACGACAGTCGTCCTTTGGTGGAATAGAATGACTGGTGAGTCAGTTCAGCCTTGGCCTTTACACGTCGGCCCAAACGCAGTGAGAAAGACATAGCAAAAGGTTTCCTCACACGCAAGGGAACGTCCATTCGAAGATTGATGGCAGCCATCTCTTCGTTATCGAAACGCCCGCCCACATGGAAACGTGCCGTCTGTCGAGTTCCTGCTGTAAACAGTGCAATCTGTTGCCCATCGTAGTTCAACTGGTAATCAATATCATCATACAAGAAATCCGCTCGTAACGTACTGGCTATCTGCTCGGCCGTATTGATATCAATGCTCGTCGCTTTCTTCAGATGGTATTTTTCGCGAATAAAACGCTCATCGTATTTGTTGATTCCCTCAAAGCGGAATTCCTTCACAGGTGTGGCAGCATCCATCGCTTCCATCTCCTGATGTGCTATGGGTTGCACCTTATAGTCAGGTGGCAGGCCAAGTGTGCTCTTCAGCGCCATGAGTTCATCCCAATGGGCCATGGCTGCCTCCTCGCCACGACGTATCAGGGTATCAACAGCCTCAGTCGTGAAACTGATGGTGCCGTATGGACGTGGATCGACCATCATCAAGAGGTTCGTCATGGCCATATTCTCTTCAATCTTGTTGCCAGTGCTCATACCGATATAGAGGTTCACCATATCGAAGGTTGTTGCCACCTTGTCCGGATCGGGTTCATCGCCGATAAACCGCACGCCGATGATATAATCTGCACCCATCTCCTTGGCCAGATCGGCAGGATAATTGTTCTTCATACCGCCATCGGCCAAAATCATATTGCCTTTTCTTACTGGCGCAAAAGCAGCAGGGATGGCCATCGTGGCACGCAATGCCTGGGCGAGATGCCCGCTATGGAAATCATATTCCTTGTCGGAGATGACATCGGTGGCCGCACAAGCAAAGGGGCGTGGTAAGGTGTTGAAATCAATGCTGTCACGATATCCGTTGGTCAGGCGATAAAAGAGCGTCGCCAGGTTCTTTCCTCGCAACACGCCTGCCTTGGCTGCCTTATCCTTCGAGTTGACCGTTAAGCCACGGCTGAGGAAATACGTGTTCTTCATCTCGCGGTCGTCGAGTGTCTGTCGTTCCGAATATTCCTCGTCAGAGAGCAGAAACATCCAATCCTGTGCCCTCACCAACGAGTCAATCTGCATGGGAGTATAGCCCATACTGTAGAGTCCGCCGATAAGGCCTCCCATCGATGTACCTGTGACGATATCCACAGGGATTCCGGCACGCTCTAGGACCTTCAGCACACCAATATGAATCATACCCTTGGCCCCTCCTCCCGAGAGACATAGTCCTACCTTGGGGCGATTGTCATCCGACTTGGTCTGCGCTTTTCCTTGCTGTGCAGACCCGCACAGCAGCGCAAGGGAAATCAACAATGATAAAACTTTGTTCATGGCGATAAAATATTAATAAAAGGAATGTTAGATTATCATAGTAAAACGTGTTTTCACTTTCCGTACTTATCCATCATGTCGTAGAAGGCTTTCGGATCTTTGAGCGAACCACCTTCTGCAAAGCGGTCTATCTTGTGCTTTGCTGCCATCTTCTTGATAAGCTCATAACTACCTGACTTCCCACCGGCCTTGGTCATGACACGGCATTGCATATAGGCAGGCACCATCTTTTGTAGCCGCACGCGGTCGCGGATAGTTTCCGATTCTGCATCCTTCTCGGCCTTGGAGAGGATGGCAAGTGCCCTGTTGATAAAGGCATCGGTGTAGGTGGACCTGCCGTGATAGATGCTCGTCTGGCATGTGAGGTGAGTCTCCTTGCCTACCAGTCCATTCACGAGCGCCAGATACTCCTTCATCCTAGGCGCTGCCTTGCCGTAATACGCCTTGATGAATTCGTCGATAATGGCCTCGGCATCGGCATCCGGGTTCCACATCAGTTTGGCAAGCAGATAGGCCTTCAGTTCGGCGAAATCGCCGCCCGGGACATCGTACGACCCCTCCTCCATCACGCCGATGGCCTTGTTGTCGCGGAACGTCTGCAGATTGCGCTTGAGCACTGGGATGTTGGGGAAAGGTAGCAGATACTGCTGGAAGGTGGTCACATAATCCCAGACATACAGATGAGGAGAAATGCGGCTCCAAGCCTTTATGTCTTCGAGAAACGCTTCATTCTGCCTACACCCGCCGATGGTGTGCGTAAAGCAGCATTCGATGCTGCAAAGGCGTATCACCACATTCTGTCGGGGCCGGATACCCTGGGGCGCCTTGCGCGTGTATTGGTAGGCGAAAGTGCCGATGTACTTGTCGGGGAAATCCTTCTCGACGGCAGCTGCCACCTGATTGACAAACCAGAGCATTGCACCCGACTCACCACCATATTTCTTCACCAGTTTCTTGCATTCCTTGCACTGGCAGGGATTCTGGTTATCGTTCTGCGTCACCGAATAGATGAGGAAGTAAGGATAATTGGTCATCACTTCCTTGATGCGACTGATACAGATGCGCAGTACATCCTTGTTAGACAGGCAGAGTTGGTCGGTGGTGCGCTTCCCTCCGCGCAAACTGAAGTATTCGGGATGTTTCTTGAAATAGACATCCGGTTTGCATAGTTTGTTGAAGGTATGCACCGACCAGAAAGCCTCGCTGGGCACCTGGATTGTGCCGTGGTTCGTCTTCAGGCTGTTCTTGCGTCCGTGGGTCTTGTTGCGCAATGTCCATTTGGCATCGAACGCATCATAGTAATATAGATCGCGTGAAAGGAAAGCCGGCTCCTCCTTGTCATAGAGTTTGTCGAATTCGTATTTCTTCTTGCGAGGGATGTAAGAGAAATCCTTGGTGTACCAACGGCACCCTATTTCGTTCTCAAGGAAGGTGTAAACGCCATAAAGCGTACCCATCTCCTTACCTCCGTAGATATAGACATCTCCTCCCACGTTGCCATATACGAAACCCTGGTCATCAGCTTTCGGACGCGCTGTCTTGACAAGGCGCTTCACCTCGTTGCCATAACCGACCAGGATGCGCTTGCCGGTCGTGCCTTTCCGTTCACCGACAATCGACAGGTTCGCACCTCCGACCTGCTTCAGCCAATACTGCAGTTCTTCAGCCGCATAGCGTTCGGTGGTCGAAGCGTCGTCTGCGACCACGATGCGATATGCGGAACGTCCTGAATCGAACAACGTATGGGAGTCAGCCCGTTGAAGGCCCAAAAATACGAAAAGCGCGAAGAACGCAAGAAGCCTTTTCATACTATCTTATCTGAAACGCGACTGCTTCTTCTTTTTGGTATTCTGCTTCACAAACGCACGCGTCACGAAGAGCATAAGCGCAAAGAGGACTGCCATAAAGATACAGCCCACGGCACCTGCCATCGAGCCGATTCCGAAGAAACAATACCCTGCACCCAGGAGTGCAGCAAGGATGAAGATGGAAACTACGATGGTGTAGATTCGAGCGAATTTCTGTAACATATTATATAATGTATTAGAATGGATAGCCCACGGCCAGATTCCAACCGAGGTTCTTAAGCAAGGCATGACGACAGTTGAAGTAACTTTCGTCCACATCATTCGGGTCATGGATCGGGACACCGATATCCAGACGGATGATGAACATGTCGAGGTTCAGACGGAAGCCCAGTCCAACGTCGAAAGCAAGTTGGTCGACTAAGTTCCGGCCGATTTGCTCGCCTTCAGAGTAGGCTTTCATTATGTTAACCAATTCCTGATAATCTTCTGGTTCCATTTGACTCTTCAAAAAATCGTACTCCGTCGGTGTCAAATCGGTGGATCGCAATCTCCACACGTTGCCCGCATCAGCGAACAACGCTCCATGAAAGGCACCAGCTATCGGAAATCTCAACTCTACGTTGGCCTCCAACTTGATGTCACCCACACGCTGCAGGTAAGAATACTCATCTTCGCCGAACTTCGATATCCATTTGGTACTACCAGGGCCCACGCCACGCACCGAGAAACCACGCAAAGAGTTAGGACCTCCGATGTAGAATTGCTCACTGTAGGGCAAATCTTCCGAATTGCCGTATGCGTAGCCGATTCCTCCCTGTATGCGACTGGCGAACTTGATGTCGCCATCAATCGTGTGCGTATAGCGGAACTCAGCCGTAGCCTTCAGGAACTGCGAGAATTTCAGGAAGAACAACTGTCGTTCGCCTTGTACGCGATGAGAACCCATTTGTCCCATCAGCACGTCGGTGATGCCACCCGCTTCGGCGAGTGTCACCTTCGCATATTCCCTATGCGGACGCGTCGATTTTGAGGTGGCGTTGTCAAAAGTCCAGGACACTTGCATCTGTGGGATGAACTGATTCTCAAAAGCGTGTTCCAGACTTTGGTATCGTCCTATCATCTCCTCAAAGGCATCGGTCTTGTTGAATGCTGAAACGTAAGATAGTTTCAAAGGCGTGAAGGTCATTGAATTATACTTGTTCAGACCAAATCCGTATTCAACCGAACCGCTTGCCCTCACCATATCTAGCCATCCTGCACGGCGCATCCAGTCAATCGAGACACTGTAGGTCGATGAGACGGGCTTCTCGCGCACCGGTCGGAAATAATGGGGAATTTGCAGACGTGGCACCGAAAGCGAGACCTTGCCTCCCAGATCATAACTGTTCATCTTGTTGCCTGCGCTCGCATTCTTTCCGGTGCTCCACTCGTAGGTACCGTCGAGCTGGAAGGTGAGTTTTTCGCCGCCTCCGAACAGATTGCGTCGCATAGCCTTGAATGTGGCACCCGGTCCAGCCTGGTTATTGTCCTTATAGACGGCACCGATTTCGGTGGTTCCCGTCCACGGATAATCGTAGGTGGCATTGATAAGGAGTCGCACGCTGGTGGTATCCTGCCCCAAACGCAGATGCTGCCCCTCCTCCAACTGGACTCGACTGAATGATCGTGTCAGCGAGTCACCTGCCAAGTGTATGATCTCGGTTTCTATCGGATAATACTTGAAGGTATTGAGACGCGAAATCAGTTCCTTCGACATCGCGATTCGATTGGGAGTCAACAGCGCATGACGACGGAATCCCAGCGAACGTCGCAAGTGTCGGGTCTTCATCATCGGTCTTGGACCATTCCATCCTACTGTCAGGAAACGCAATGTGTCGAAATGCTGTGACCTGAGGCCTGCTCCCAAATCGAGCGTGAAGTGTACCGAATCGATGGTGCATGGGGCCAAAGCCTTCTGGTCGGCACCAAACCCTACCATCACGCGCAGGTTCACCGTGTTGCCATGCTGCGTGCTGTCGGCATAATACTTGACGTATTTCGGTTCGAAGAAATAGTATCCCGAATCCTTCAGGACATCGGCGATGCGGATTCGCTCTTCATCCAGATTGGTATACGAGAAACGATCACCGCTGCGGAGCAAGCTCTTGTCGAGCGTATGGCTCACGATGCTGTCGATGCGAGGGAATGGGCTGCGCATATAGGTTATGGTGCCAAAACGCGATTTATGCGCATAGTTGACCGTATAGGCAATCTTTGCCTTGAGCGAATCCTTCTTGTTGTAAATGGTATCAAAATCGACCGAGGCATCGAAATACCCCTCATCCTTCAGTGCTGCTTCGGCAGCATTGGCTCGCAGCTCGGGATTGACCTGGCTGACAAGCGTAGGATCACTCTTGAAGTGCTTCCAGAACCAATGACGGAATCCGCGTTCCTTCTTCGGATAGAGTCCGTTGTAGATCCACAATCCTATGGGGAATGGAGAGATATGATAGGCCGAACCCAGGAACGAACTGTTGGGCGCCACTTCCAGTTTGGTAGCCAGGGCTTCCTTGACCAGATCATCGACTGTATCGACCTTGTTGTGATTGATTTTCGACACACCCGTATAGAGCACCTCACCAGCAGGAAGCCTGTTGGTGATGCTGCATGCCGTGAGGCCAATGGTCAGGACGACCAGGGCCAACAGCGATGTCAGGCCATTGCAACGACGAGGCAACAATGACCACAAGAGACTATTCTGACTTCTTTTCTGCTTCATTGTTTTCGTTTGTGATGGCTGGGGATTCTTTAGAAATGGCTTGGGGGTCGTCGGTGTCGGCTGGAGTTTCATCGTTCTCCTCCTCTTCTTCCTGCTGACGGAGTTGACGGAGGTGTTCTTCGATACGGGCCTGGCGCTTGCGACTGTTAGGAAGCAGGAGTTGCTTGAAGCGATAGCCCGAACGTTCCTGGATGTAGCTGGCACCTGCCTCAACGACCTCGCCTTCGAGCACCGACTCATAGTTGGTTCGACGATAGACCTTGATATAATGCGAACCGTCCTTCTTGATCAGGTATTCGAGCGACATGTCGCCAAGTTGTGCGCCATTGTTACGGTTGACATCTCCACCGCTGCTCATTTGTCCTCCGATGGAGGCACGCACACGTTCATTGAAAAGTGTCTTGGTCACCTTCACCGAATAATCGGTGCGTGCTCCACCAGTCTCGGTATTGTACATATCGACACCGATGTCGATAGTCGTGCCCTTCATATTGCCGATGAGCGACTCCAACTGGCGGTTGATCATCGATGAAAGTGCGGCATTGGCAACGCCAAGACCTGCCGAACTGCTGCTTCCCGGACCCGTATAGGTCTGCGAAATCAAGAGGATAAGGGCTACCTTCGAACGCTCGTCATCGTCAAGTGATGCGATGCCTGAATTGATGGTGCTGTTGTTGGCAGCGCTGCAGTCGAAGGTGATATGTAGGTTCTCAAGTGTACCGGTGATGGCAATGGTGACGATGAAGTTAACCAGGCTCGTCTTATTGTCAGTATTGACGGTGGCCTTCACTTCCTCCGAAGCCACGATGTTGATTTCCGGATCGCTCGGCTCGCTGCCGGTCCAATTGACGAGACTCGAGCTGTTGATGTCGAAAGTCTTGACCATCGGCAGAATCGGCAACTTGTAGTCCACCTTTCCGCTGATGATGTCGTAGGTACCGTTCATGATGAACTCTCCCTGGTTGTCGGTCTGCAGATTGAGGCTGCCACCGCCCACGATGTCCACCTTGTTGTTCTCCTGGTCAAGGAAGGCCGTGACCTTCATATCCTTGTCTATATCGATGCCGAGACGCACCTTCATACCTTCGTCGGCCTGGTCCTGCAGCGGCTGACGGCGACGCATGCCTGCCATAGCTATCTCGCGGTCCTGCTGACGGAAGTTGACAAATTCGACGATGTCGTCAATCCTGCTGTTTTCCGACAATGGATCGTCCGACATGTAGTAACTTAGGTTCGTACCCGAATGCACACGCAGCGAGCCACTGACGTCAAGCCTGTTGAGCGTGCCGCGTACACGGATATTCGGACTGATAAGGAGTCGTCCAGTGATATACTGGTCCCTGAGGCGCAACTTGTTGTTGTCGATTAGTCTTACCCTGTCACCCGTAAGATTGAGGGTGATGCCCGGATTGCTCACCTGCTTGCTGAGATCAACCTCTCCGCGCACGTTGATGGGATTGGCGTTGGCACCAAAGATCTTGTAGTTGTTGAAGGCAAGACGATTGTTGATCAGGCGAAGCGTGTCTTCGCTGAACTTCAGTTGGGCATCCAGGTCGTCATAGATGACGCCGGCCTCATGCATCGCAAGGTGGGCATTTACCTTTGCATTGTCAAAGTCCTTGCCAAGCATGGTCAGTCGTCCGGTGGTGTTGCCCCAAAGGTTGATGTTGCTGGGCAGGAAGGTATTGACCAGAGGCAGAGGGAACTCGTCGATTCTGGCCATCACATTGACGCTGTCGGCTAATCGGGCATCGACCTTCAGCTTCACGATGCTGTCAACCATAAGTATGCCGTCGGCATCGCGACGATTCTTTGCCATTGCGAAATTGCCGTCGAACGACAACGTGTCGGCCCGGTAATCGCCCAGGTGGAACGTCTTGATGCCCGAACGCAAACGGGCGCCCAGACTGTCGGGATAGAGATTGACCATAGCAGTGAGCGAGAAGGTGCCGCCAGCATCGCCACCCTCCCATTGCATAAGTTTTGTCGTGTAGGCAAGGTCGAGGTTGCGCACGAGGAGCAACAATTGGTTGCCATCGGCCTTGCGTGTATCCTGGCGGGTATAGAGACGCACATTCAGTCCGCGTGGACCATCGAGGACGATGCGCGCCCTGGAGTTGGGCTTGCGTTCCTCCAGGTTCTTGTAGTGCATCACGCTCAAGTAGTTGCCCTTGTTCACTGTGAACTGCTGCTCGTAGATGATAGGATCCTTCTCCAGATGCAAGGTCGCACTGTCATCGGCAATGGCCAGTGAGGCTTCGGCATCGTAAAGTGTCAGGTAGTTACCATTGATATAGGTGATGCCTGCTGTCAAGCTGTCGGGCATGAACTTGCCGCCCAGATGGATATCGTAGGTTTTCGAAGCTCTGGGGTCGATGTGCATCGCATGCACAGCATACTCGTAGGCATCCCGCTGGACGTCTCGTCTGCAAGGCTGGACAGAGATGGCAATGGTGTCGAAATCGACACTGCCTGTCTGTTCAACAAGGTTCACGATCGTACCATCGAGCGAGAAACGATAGGCATTGAGCGCCATGACATCGATGCTGCTGAACTCATAGCCTGTGTGATAGACGATGGGATCGTAGAACGGGTTGTTCTGCGCCATATGCAGGTCGACCGACAACTGGGGCACCTTCGAGACGAGTGCGTTGAAGTCGAACATATATCCATCCAGTTGACGATTCACCTCCACCATCATTGTATCGACGATGGCAGGCAGGTCCTGGATGCTTCGGTCGGTACATATCATCACGTTGGCATCACCTCCCGACAGGCTGATATCCATCATGCCGGGGCTGGAATTAAGGCCGATGACGATTTCCTTGAAGTTAGCCGTTTGGCTGGCATTCACATAGTTCACCGAATCGATTTTCAGTTCCAGATGTGCATTCTCGCCCCAGTCGTAATAGCCTTCGACGGTACTGTTCAGTTTGATCTTTCCAAGGTCAGGACGTGCCAGGCCGAAAGGCAGGGTGGCAAGATCGATGTCGGGCAGATTGATATATCCCTTGGTCGAAATGGTGTCCTTGAGGAAAATGCCCTCCAGATGCGTATCGAGCGCCAACCGGCGGTGAGTCGAATGGATGTCGGCTACATAGTTACCATCCAGCATCGACGCTTCGGCCGACAATCCGGTGATGCTGTCGCGTCGTCCCGTATTGTCCACAAAGTGGAGCGTATCGATCTGGACCTTCGCATCGAGGCGTGTGCGCTTGCCGGGGAAGTCGAGGTGACGACCGTCAGCCAAGGCCGTAGCTGTCATACGGTCGGCTATGACTCCGGGCACAAACTCGCTGACGTTGAGTCCCCACGTCTTCGCATCGAGGTGATAAGCCTCGGTGACCAGGTCGTATTTGCCGTCAGCCCTGACGATGTCGTGTCCACGATGCTGCACATCGGCACGCGCCGTAAATCGGCGTCCTCGCTGCGAACCTTCGAGGTCAAGACCGAGGTCTGCAGGAAGTCGATACGAGCGATTCTTTGGTTCATCGACAAACGTCGAAAGAAGGAAGTCGGCATTGCGCAACGAACCCTTGATAGTGGCTGCAGCCTGTCGTTGCTGGTTGTCGAAAATGGAGGTTCCCACGGCATCGGCTGTCACGTCGATATGTCGGGGCATCTGCAGGGTCAGTTGATGCAGGTCGAGCGAATCGGGCGTAACACGTCCCTTCAGTACAAGCGAAGCGCGCTCATTGACCCAGTGCTTCTGCAGTCCGGGCAGATAAGGCGCTGCCAACCGACAAAGGTTGGCCGAATCTATTTGAGCCACAAGGTCGGCATCGACGTATCCTGTACGGATGGAGTCGAGCATACCCAGATGCAGCTCGGCATCGCCTTGCAGATAATCGTCATTCCCAAGTCCCAGATCGACTTCATGCAGCGTAATGAGGTCATCCTCCATATTGAAATTGGCAGCCAGTCGGGTCACCTCCAGACCACTGTTCTCCTCGCGTGCCTTGAGGTACTTGACATCGGCATGAATGACGTCGGGTGAATAGGCTATGTTTTCGGCTTCGAGGTCGATGCCAGAAACCAGCAGATGATTGTAGTCGAGATAAGGCGATGTGCTGACGCTCGCCAATGCATTAGCAAGGCTCTCGTCACTCATGTCCAGGCCTACACGACCGTTCTTCACCGCCACTTTACCTACCGTGACGTGCCATCCGCTGCTTTCCTCGTCGATGCTGTCGGGTGGCGATGGTCCCAGATAGAGTCGCACATCGGGGTTGTCCAATGCCCCTTCTCTGAGTCTGATTTGATTGTTGGCAAGGTCAAGTTCCAATCGTTCGGCATCAAGGCTCTTCAAAGTTCCTGCCATGCCAAACGATTCGGTGAGCGAATCCATGCCGATCACAACATCTTCAACGTGCACTTTGCCCAGCACAAAAAAAGGCTGGCTGATGGGGATGTCATCAAGGCCTGTCGAAAGTTCGCCCACATGGACCAGTGTCGTGCCGTCCTTGCGTTTCAGCACGTCCACATCCTTCACCTTCAATTTAAGTGGGAAACCAATGCGCACCTTCCCCACCTTGTATTCCAGGTCTTCGCTCGACCTGTTCAAATACGAAACCACAGCACGACACACTACATCCTGCACTGGTGGGATGTAGAGCGAAAGCGGCAAACCGACAAGAATCAGCAGTAACGCAACGACAGCGACGCGTATCACGCGCCCTGTCCCCGACTTTTTTTTCTCAGGTTGTGTTTTCTGTTCCTTTTGTTCTTCCATGAACCTTTCGAACCCCTCATCTATTGCTCCCTATTTAAGGGAAGGACCAAGCCCGAACAAGCAAATCCTCCCCTAAGCCAGGGGAACGAGGGGGTCATCTTTTTCCTTTTTATGCGGCAAAGATAATCGATTTTTCATTTTCCGCCAAATGTTTTTCGTTAAAACTACTTATTTGGCATCATGTTTCACTTTTTCTCACTTTTTTCGAAGCAAAATCGATAACAATCTGCATCCACATCGACCCAGCTGTCATGGGCTTTGACGTAGCGCACCAGCTTTTCGAAAACGGGATCATCACATATGACATCGGGATTGCCAAACATCAGCAGGTGCTTTCTGGCACGCGTCATCGCCACGTTGAGTTTGCGGTCTATCAGTTGCCCATCTTCCTCAAAAGTGTTGTTCGAAAGGAAATTGAGTTGATAAGTGCGTTGCACTGTGAATCCATAGAGTATGTAGTCGCGCTGACTGCCCTGGAAACGCTCCACAGTGTCGATGGTAATGTCGTGAAGGGCTGGATGCCCGTAAGCATCTATCGCATTGCGCACTGCTGCAATCTGGTTGCGATAGGGCACGATGACGCCCACCGTCTTCTGCGCATCGAAGTCATCGGTATGGAGCAGATAGATGCGTTCCACCGTAGCGGCAATCATGCGTGCCTCGATGGGATTCACCTTTTCCGAAACGATGGGTTCGGGCGTTGGAGCAGCCACGAAACACAGGCGATGCGTGAGCAAAAGGTTGTCAATCGCATTCTTCGAATTTCCCTTCTTGGGCAAAGCCTCAACCTGATGCTCTAAAGGAACGACATGAAGACGTCCGCCGTAGAACGCATGGTTCGGGAAGTCGGCAATCTCCTGATGCATGCGTCCCTGGTGGGTCAGCATATAGACAAACCTTTTGTCGTCGCGATATCGCTTCAGCAGACGTTCAAAGAGCGAGAGGCGGCAGTCCTCAAGGCCAATGTCAATGAGCAACGGATCCTCGACGTGCGAAATGCCGGGATGCTGCTGCACCACGGCAGGCAACTGCTTGTGGTCACCTATCATCACGAATTTGGCGATGGCCGATTGTCCATCAGGAGTCTTGGCAGCAAGCAGGGGCATAAGATGCGGTTCCAGTATCTGCGATGCCTCGTCGATGATGGCCAGGTCGAACGTCTTCAGTCGGAAGAGTTGGGTACTGCTCGAAAGCGATGCGGTGGTGCCGACCATTACACGTGTCCGTGCCACCAGGGAACGCATCTCCTTCAGGTCGGCGTATTCCTTCAGTCGTTTTTCCAACAGATAACGACGATATTCGGGCGAACAACTATGCCGACCGCCGATACGCACGAAGTCGATGCCTTCTTCGACCAACTTGCTGCATATCTCATCTACCGCACGGTTGGTGAACGACATGATGAGCACATTGCTCCCCTCCTCCAACAGCTGTTCTTTCAATGTGTAGAGCATGCCGAACGAGGTCTTTCCTGTGCCTGGAGGCCCAATGATGAGGAAGAAGTCCTGGGCCTGTTTCACGCGCAAGGCCAGTTCGTTGAAGCGTCCATAGTCACCCTTCAACTGTCGGCTCTCGTCGCATCGTGGTTGTCGCTGCATCATCAGGAGGTCGCGACGTTCCTTGGGCGCCATGAGGAAAGCATGCATGCCGCAATATTGCGACCGATAGGAGGCCTCCATGAAGTCATGTTCGATGGCCCAATGGTATTCTTCCTTCCGATGGCGTACGAAGACATGTTTGTCGCTCTGCGGAGCACGCAGTTCGAGGGTGATGCTGTCTGACAGAATCTCGGTGATGCTGGCGCGGAAAACCATCGTGCGTCGTGCATCAGGCTCCTCTTCGTGCCGATAGGGATAGGTGATGACGATGTCGCCCACACGGAAATTCGACATGTCGCTGGCCCTGTCTTGTGCAAAGCCGAACGTCAGGTGTTCCACCATGCCGTCATGGCCTTCATCGGGGCTCAACAGCGTAAGTTGGTCGTAGATGTTGCCTGCCTGGTATTTCTCTTCGAGCGTATCGTGCCACTTGGCGGCAAAGCCCGAACTCTCCTTCGTCTTGTTTCCCACCTTCGAAAGGATATGCTCGTTGGCGAGGAACCTCAGGAAACGATAGAAATATGCACGTTCCAAATCAGAGGCGCGATGGATCGGATCGAGGATGGCGTCGAACTTGGGCACAACATATGTATCCCAGAAATTGTCTCTGACGTCCCCCTGTCGGAAATATCCCGTGGTCAGTCGGTCGAGCGCCTTCATCCCTCCCCTGCTGAAACTTGCCTCCAGTCCGGCAATCTTGTTGCGAAGGCTGATGGCTTCGAAGAGCAGTTGCGGAGCAGGCGTCACACCGATCAGGCCATTCGCGAACTTCGAGTAGAGCAGCATCGCCTGTATTTCCCGATTGGGGATATTGTAGTTATAGTTGAGGATGGCAAGATAAAGGAGCAACTGCACATAGTGCTTGACCTGCTGTCGTGGTGGGTCATCGGGTCGGGCTCCTCGCACAAACGCTCCCTTGCCCGACTTCTGTTCGATGAGTACCTTGTAGTCGAGTTGCAGTAGGTCCATACGTCCCTGCAATCCAAGCATCTCACTAAAAAAAGACGGCTCTACCATCACCTCATCACGCCGATAACGTCCCACGCGCCTTTGCACACCTTCTCTCAAAGCCCGGCGGATATTGTCGCGCTGCATTTCCCCGTCCTTCTCCAGGTTGCCCAAATCGGTAGTCAGGGCCTTGAAGGTATTGCTGCGCATGAAGGTGGCATAACTCTCATCGTATGGGATTTCCTCATTGCCGTGGTGCACCTCTTCATCGAGCAGCTGGCTGGCCAGGTTACCAAGCATCGTCGCAGCGGTATCCTCCACAGGCGACAATTTGTTGATGAGGTACAAATAGGGGTCATGCGAATATTCCTCGAAGCAATTGGCAATTGCGGTCACATCCAGCAGATAATCGGGCCAAAGGATGATGAGTTCGGGATAATAGATGCCGTCATGCAAACGTGGACGCACTAGATTGAGTTGCACATCGGGTGCAAGAAATGGTCGCAGATGCGTCCAATCGCCACCCACGTATCCACCTCTATAATGATAGCACACCTTCACCTCCTCAACCTCCGTTCCGTCTGTTTCGATGCCATCGAAACCCTTCGAACCTTTCAGAACCTCTCGAACCTCTCTTACCCCTTCTTCCGTGTGCCCCCATACGAACGTGTCATCCCATCGTGTGACAATCAGCCGAAAATAGTCAGCCACCAGGCTACCCTCCTCAGCCCGACGTTCCTCGCTGGGAAAGAGCAATGAAAGTTCCAGCGGAGGCTGCTCCCCATAGATGGCGCCGATGAAGAGACAGATGGCTTTGAGGTCATATAGTTTGCAGTCGTTCAGCTCGCTGTCCTCATAGGTAAGCAGTTTGCGCAGCCTGACGCGCGTATCGTTGATCATACGCGTCAGTCGCCGGTCCATCCCGTACTGCTTCGTCAGATAGTCAATCTTTGCAAACAGACTCACCAGTTGCAAAGCATCGAATGCAGTTTTTTGGTCGGCAGCAATACGCAACACGCGATTGAAGTCACGATACGTGTCGCGCACCTTCGGCTGGGCAAGCGCATCAATAAGGTCCTGATAGAGTTGTGAGGCACTTTCTTCGTAGGTCATCAGTGTGAGGTTTTGTGTTTATTAGGCGCAAAGATAGGCATTTTCGGGCAAATCGCAAAACAAATGCACTATTTTTTCTTCAAAAAATTTTTTATTCCAAACTTTTGTCGTATATTTGCGCATCAAAACAATCCGAATACAATGAAATACTCCCGGTCCATCATACAATTGTTAATTGAGAATTGTCCTCGGTTCCCAATCCAATTGTTAATTGTTAATTGTTCATTGTTATTTGTCTCCTGTCTGATGCAGCCCCCCTCCGAGCAGGGCGGCACACCGCCTATTGCCCAGACTGATATTCCTTCCGCTGCACAGGCCGACAAGCCGACCCATTCCTATCCCGATGCCGACCTCACCGAACTTGCCGGGACACGCAGCGACGCCCGAGAGCAGATCATCGAGCACACCGGCCACATCGTCTCCTACAACAACGTCTGGAACGAACCCAACTGGGTGGCCTGGGAACTGACCCGCGAAGAGACCCGTGCACCCTATCGCAAACGTAACAGCGACTTCGAGCCCGACCCCCTGGTAGAGGGCAAGAAGATCACCACCCACGACTACACCAAGTCGGGCTATACGCGTGGTCACATGGCTCCTTCGGGCGACATGAAGTGGGACGAAGATGCCATGAACGAATGTTACTATACTTCGAACATCTGTCCTCAGAACAAGGAACTCAACGCAGGGCTTTGGGAGGAGGTCGAGAGCCTCAGCCGCACCTGGGCACGCCGCTATGGCAAGGTGTGGATCTGCTGCGGTCCCATCGTCGATGACGTCCATCTGATGGTGAAGAGCAAGATTGCAGTACCCTCGTCCTTCTTCAAGGTGATATGCGCCGAACAGAACAACCGCTACCACGCCATTGGCTTCATCTTCCCCAACGAAGACTGCAAGGGCCGCATCTGGCAATACGCCTACTCGGTCGATGAGGTTGAGCGCATCACCGGCCACGACTTCTTCTACAACCTCCCCGACGACATCGAGGATAAGATTGAGGCCGACGACACCTTCAACTTCTGGCGTCGTCGCAACGATTAATATATGAAAACTATCGGCCTGATGAGCGATCCCCACGGATTGTGGGACGATCGCTACCTGAAGCACTTTGATGCTTGCGACGAGATATGGCTCGCCGGCGATGTCGTCGATATCTCCATCTGCGACCGGTTGGAAGCCACAGGCAAGACTTGCCGCATTGTCTGGGGCAACGCCGATGGACAGGACATGCACCTTCGTTATCCCAAGGACCAGCGTTTCACGCTCGAAGGCGTCAGCGTCTGGATGACCCACATCGGAGGCTATCCCGGCAAATGGCCCAGCAACATCCTCGCCGAATTGCGGCAGCATCCCGTCACCCTCTTCGTGTGCGGACACAGCCACATCTGCCGCGCCATGTACGACCGACATCTCGCTACCCTCATGCTCAATCCGGGCGCAGCCGGAACCTTCGGCCCACAAGTCCATCGCACCCTTATGCGCTTCGCCCTCGATGCCGGCAAGGTACAGGACCTCGAAGTCATCGAATTGGCTTGATTAACCATCTATTCCAATTAAATAATTGCTATGCTATGAAAAAATGTATCGCAACCTTCTGCTGTTTATTTTTCTTTATGCTCGCATCTTTTGCCCAGTTGATTCCCGACGGAATTTACTTCATCAGATGCGCCAGCAATCTCGATTATGTGGTCACGCCAAAAGGCGGAAAACCTTCAGCCAACAACAGTATAGTAATCACCAAATGGCAGAACACCAATGCCCAGAAATGGAAGGTGGAGAATCAAAATGATGGCTCTATCATCATCCACAGCATGGCTAATAGCACCTATGTCATCGCTCATAATGGACGTAATATAAAAGAATATGTGGGGATTATATGCTCGCTTTCCAACAATCAGAAGAACTATCAATGGGTTCCTGAAAAGCAGGCCAATGGTAGTTTTGCATTGAAGGCAATTGAGAATAAGGAATTCTGTCTTGAAATATCTAATGCCAAAATCGCTGATAATGCCCCTTTACAGCTCTATGGCTTCCGTCGCGGGGAAATACAGTTGTTCTATTTCGAACCCGTTGATGGATCTTCCAAGTCTTCAAACAATAATACTGGAGGCAAGAATGATGGTGGCAAGAATACTGAAGTTGCCATAGATTCTGGCTCAAATAACAGTGGTTCGAACAACAACAGCGGCACAAAATCTGACGATTCTCCTCAGGACTCAACGAAACCTTTGATCAAAGACGGCCTTTATTGGATTCAATGTGCAGGCGATCCCAAATATGAGGTGACTCTGGAAGATGTAAAGAACCCAAATGGGTCCAGCATCGTGATTCATAAGAGGAGACCTGAGAAAGGCCAAGGTTGGAGGGTGGAGAACCAAAAAGATGGCTCAATCATCATCTCTTACAACGGTTACGCACTTAGTGTCAAGCCGCAGGATGTAGGCGAATGGGGAAAGGTTATCGGCAGCAAGTATAGTGGCAAAAAGAATGAACGTTGGATTCCCGAGAAAACGGCAAAGGGGACTATCATCCTAAGAATACAGCAGGATAAGAACCTATGCCTCGACGTACTCAACTATGAATACGTCGATGACAACTCCCTGCATTTATATTCCTTCCACGGCGAACACAACCAGCAGTTCATC
>JAZQBS010000011.1:0-19029 GCA_045545875.1 Bacteroidales bacterium | reverse complement strand
CGCACACGAGAATAACAAACATTATAAACCATCACTAAATCAAACAAAATGAAGAAGTTCTTTACTCTTGCCGCTGCTTGCCTCTTTGGCGTAGCAGCATTTGCACAGGAAGGTGAAAACGAGTACATCGTCGTTGATACCGTCCTCACCTATGATTTTGTAACCGCAGGCGCTCCTCTCCCCCTTGCCAACCTCAACTGCAGCTGGGCATTCTATTCCTATGAGAACGCTGAGAAGCTCGACAGCAGACGTCAGGACTACAAGGGCTACGAAGCTGATGCCAATTCGAAGGCTGTAGGTCTCCCCGATGAGTGCCACGTTTGGGTACGCAACCCACGTCTCGTCCAGAATCTCACCGCCAATGGTCTCTACTTCGGCCAGGCTCGCAACTTCGTCGTTGACGGTCTCGTAGCAGGAAGCAAGGTCGTTGTAGAATACACCACCACTTCCGAAGTCGAGGGTGAGCAGGCTCTTCGCTACGACAACTCCGAAGGTTCCAAGACCCAGTGCTCTATCGATGGCACCGTGCTCGAAGCCGGCGTTTCCACCTATGCTTCTGGCGCAACCATCACCGTTGACACCACCGGTTACGACAATGGCAAGACTGGTCTCGATGGCTATGTTTCCTTCTTCGTTTTCAAGGAGACTTCCATCTCGAAGGTTACCATCACCAACCCCGATGAGACCACCTTCGTTTATGACCTCAAGAAGGCAGGTTCTACCCTCGAGTTCGCTAACCTCAACCGCAACCAGGGCAATTCCGGATATATCTATGTTTACGAATCGGAAGAGAGCCCCAACAAGAACCGCAACGACTTCAAGGGCTACACTGCCGATGAGAAGTCGCAGCTTGTAGGTCTTCCCGACGAGTGCCACGTCTTCGGCCGTCAGGATCGCATCGTCCAGAACTGGAGCCAGAAGGGCATCCAGGTGAAGCGCGACACCCAGTGGGCTATCGATGGTCTTGACAACGACGACCAGGTACAGATCTTCTACAATGCCGAGGCTATCGAAGATACCGAGAAGCAGCAGATCAAGTATGCTACCGGCGCTGAAGCTGCTACCGTGGCATACCTTGGCGAAAGCACCGAAGCACTCCAGGGCAACACCACAGCTATTCCTTCTGGCGAAATCATTAACGTGAAGGAAGCTGCTGGCACCGATGGTGAGGGTAATGCTCTCGAAGGCAACGGCTATATTGTCTTCCAGGTTTACAAGGAAATGTTCATCGAGAAGGTTGTCATCACCAAGATCACCGACAACACTCCACTCGTTGGCATCGAGCAGATTGCTACCGAAAAGGCCGACACCCGCGCCTTCAACATCTACGGCCAGCGCACCAACAATGCTCAGGGCCTCATCATCCGCAATGGCAAGCTCCAGTACATCAAGTAAGCATTCAACATCCCCTATTACATCACGAGCCGGTACCTAGCCGGCTCGTTTTTTTGTGTCTTCTTCCTTGGCGCCCAGCCTTCGTCCTTTATCCCATCCTTGTCGCCCTGCCCCTCGTTTTTTGTTCCCCTCTTTTTCTCCACGCTCCTCTTTTTTTTGTCTATGTAGCAGCCATCTATGGCTGCAATAAAATATTTTCCGAAAAAATTTGCATCCTATCAAAATAATCCTTATCTTTGCGCCAAATAAACCACACAGGCAACTCATAATCAACACACATCCCTATGAAAAAGATTCTACTAATCTTGCTCGCTCTTTGCACCATGCTGGGCATTACAACCCCGCAGGCTCATGCCGAACGCCAACTCGCCTTTCCTGGCGCTGAGGGCTATGGACGCTTCGTCACAGGTGGTCGTGGAGGTGAAGTATGCTACGTCACCCGCAACGACGACTGCTCCGACAACAACCTCGTCGAAGGCACGCTCCGTTGGGCACTCAACCACGAGAATGGAGGTCGTCCCCGCATCATCCTCTTCAACACTTCGGGCACCATCTACCTCCAGTCGAAGTTGCGTTTCCGCTTCCCCAACGTCTCTATCCTTGGACAATCGGCCCCAGGCGGTGGCATCTGCCTCACCGGCTACAATATGTACATCAACAACGACAACATCATCATTCGTTACGTACGTTTCCGTGCCGGCGACATCCCCAACAAGTCGATGACAGGCCTCGACATGGAGAACTGCGAAGGCGTCATCCTCGACCATTGCTCTATGACGTGGAGTATGGAGGAATGTCTCACAGCCTACGATAGTGACTCCACTACCGTACAATGGTGCATCATCGGCGAAGGTCTCTACAACTCCAAGAACTCCAAGGGCGCACGTGCCTATGCCACCCAATGGGGCGGCGAACATAGCACCATGCACCACACGCTCATCACCAACAGTCATTCACGTGCCCCGCGCTTCAATGGTGTACGCTCCCCATCGAAGACAAAAGGTGAACATGACTATGAAGTGGATTCCGAGTTTGCCAACAACGTAGTCTTCAACTGGAGCGGCGCTGGCAACCAGTATGGTGGCGAATATGACAAAAACACCGTCGAAGCAGCAGCCTGGTGCAAGGATGACCCCGGATATAACCGCGTCTATCTCATCAGCAACTACTATCGCCCAGGACCTGCAACGCAGCGCAACACTTCGGGCAGTCGCTACTGGTGCGCTCCCTCCACACCTTACGGACAGTGGTACCTCAGCGGCAACAAGTTCGAAGTGAACAGTCGTTGGGCTCCCCAGAACAGCACCGTTTGGAGCGAAACCGAACTCAACAAGGTCAATGCCGACAACTACTATGGCGCGCAAGCGGGTAGTGCCAGCCGAGGCATCAACCTCACGGGTTCCAACTTCACCACCTATACCCTCACCGAAATACCCTATGCCTTGAGCGGTCTCGAATATGAAAGTGCCGACGATGCCTACCAGAAGGTAGTCAACCAGGCTGGTGCCTCCCTGCCAAGATACGATGAGGTCGATCAGCGCCTCCTCGACGAGGCAGCAGGACGCATCGACCCGCAATATGCCGGCGCTTCCATTCCCAACGAGAAAGGTATCATCGATGCTCCCGATGACATCCAGCTGTCCGAACACGACACCTACGTTGTAGATGGCGTCACCTACACCAACTTCCCATTCCTCGGCATGCGAGAAGGCGATCGCTACATCGTCGATGCCGACTGCGATGGTATGCCTAATGCTTATGAAGACGAGATGGGCTTCGACAAGAACGACCCCGCTGATGGTGCAGCCCTTGCAGCCAATGGGTACACCAACGTAGAGAACTACCTCAACGGCATTGCTGACGGCACACTGCAAAAGTCACGCTACGAAACCTCCGATTATCCCATCACGCCAGGTCATGACGTTGCCGATGAAGTGTCCTATTCCTTCACCACAGGCAGCGCCGATGGCGAAGCGCCCCAAGGCGGGACACTGCCCTTTGCCTCGCAGTACACCATCCCACAAAACACCTCCCTCTACCTCGATGGATACACGTTGATTGGCTGGAACTGCCAAGGCAAAATCTACCACATCGGTGATGTTGTCTCTCTTGTCGAAAATATGACGTTCACGCCAGTCTTCCAGAAGAATACCATCTCGATTGACGACCGTCGTCACGACACTCGCTGGACATGGGACTTCACCCTGCCTATAGCCCCCGTGCTCAATGCCGAGGACGAAGGCATCTATGTCAATCAGAACGAGGTCGAAGGCATCAGCATCGATACCTATGTCGAATATTCCGGCCTTCGCATCACCCTGCCCTTTCGTTCAGGGGCAAAAGCCTTTGTTAACGACACCGAGGTCGAAAACAACGTAAGCCCCGACTCCACCCTCGCCTTTATCACAGTTCCCGCTGATGTTGCACTTCGCTCCATCTCAATTCTCTTCCCTTATGTAGAGCCGACCCATGCCCAATCGGGTAGTGTCACTATCAAGTGGCCCTGGAACACGGGAGCCTATGTGGCAGCCGGCAACTTCAGCGACGAAGATTCTGCCCTCGCTTTCGCCTCGGCCACAGCCTCCTACAACGAGGATTACCTCAGTTATATGTCCAAGACCGACAAGGTGATCAAAGCAAATTGGGTAGCGTTCCAGCCCGCCGAACAAATCTCTGAACCCGACCCCAACTATGTGGTAGAATTCCGCGTCGTCCCCTCATCAGGTGTCAGCTTCACCCCTACGGCAATTAGCCTCAATGCCATGCGCTTCGGCACCGATGGCGGAAAACTCGACATCTATGCCGTCTATGGTGATGAGGAAGTGCTCCTCGACGAAGGACTTGTCCCCGAACGCGACAACACCGCCGTAACCTCCATCTCCCATGACCTCTCAACCCCCTCAAACCTCTCGAACACCTCAACCCCCTTTGCCCTCCGCATCTACATCTACAGCCTCGGCAACTCCAAGCAGGTGGGCTTCAACCAAGTCACCATTAGTGGCGATTGGAGCGGAAGTTCCTCCGCCGAACAATTTAGCGTGGGTGTCGAAGCCCTTCCCGCCGAAGGTGGCACAGTGACCCTCAATCCGGCAGGTGGCGTTTATCGCGAAGGGACTGTCGTCACGCTCACAGCCAAAGCCAACGCTGGCTACAACTTCGTGGGATGGACCGACGAGGACGAAATACTCATCAGCAAGGATCCTTCCTTCGAATACACCGTGACTTCCGATGCCTATATCTTTGCCAACTTCAAGGCATATAGTGCTTATGACGAAATATTCGAAAACTGTGCGCCTTACGATGCTGCTGTACGCTCCATCGACGAACTTCTTGTCGCCCTCGATGCTGCAGCCAAGCGTCCGAACCTCGATGAGCGCTATCGCATCTTCCTTTTCGATGGCACCTATGACTTCGGCACCAAGGCACTCACCAAAATCGTGAAGAATACCTCCCTTATCGGCGAAAGCATGGAGGGTGTGCTCCTCATGAACAATCCCGGCGCTGTCACCAAGTACCAGGAGGAGACGCCCGTGCTCTTCATCGACCAGAACCAGAACGACGTCTATATGCAGGACCTCACCATTCGTCAGGCTCGTGATTGGGACTCCGGCAAGTCCAAAGGCCAGGCATTGGCCCTTCGCCAGCGTGCCAAACAGGCCATCTACAAGAAAGTGCGTCTGCAGGGCGTGCAGGACACCTATTATCTCAACAAGGCCGATGGCACTGCTTACTTCGAGGACTGCGACATTGCCGGTGAAGTCGATTTCATCTATGGCGATGGCACGATGTTCTTCGAGCATTGCACCTTGCGTCCCATCAGTTCGGGAGCTGTTATCACTGCACCCAACACGCAGACTGGCTACAAGGGCATCGTCTTCAACAAATGCACCATCGAAGGTGCCGAAGGCTATCGTCTGGGACGTCCCTGGGGTGACTCTCCATCCAGCACCTACCTTCACACCACGATGCGCTCCCTGCCCAATGCCGCAGGTTGGGGTTCGATGTCGTCTGGCCTTGTCGTTCGTTTCCATGAGTTCGACTCGCGCGATGCACAGGGCAACGTGCTCGACCTCAGCGGGCGCTCCATCAGCGCATGCAATGCCGCGGCCAACTCCGACCCATGCGTCATCACCGAGGAGCAGGCTGCCGAATATACGCTCGACAAGGTATTCCAAAATTGGGATCCTCAGGACTACACCCAGCAACTCAACGTTGAAGTAGTGCTCACCGACCGCACGCTCACCTGGGCTTGTCCCGAACCCGCCATCGGCTTCGTCGTTTGCAAGGACGGCCACCCTGTAGCCTTCACTACTGGTCTCTCCTACACCCTGCCCGAAGGTGACGCTGCCGGCACTTACTCGGTACGCGCAGCCAACGAGATGGGCGGCCTCGGCAATCCCTCCAATGCCGTCACAGGCATCCAAACGATTCATGCCGACACGCCTTCCTTTCGTTCCTCAGCCCTCTACAACCTCTTCGGCCAAAAAGTAACATCCAATTACCAAGGCATCGTGATCTGTAGTCAAGGAGTCGTGATGAAATAATAAAACAATCCAGTCCTCACAAAAAGCATCCTGCCCAGCGTTTGCTCGACAGGATGCTTTTTTTGTCCATATCATAATTTCATCATTTATCCGCTTTTACCTCAAACTCACATGTCAACAAATGCCAGTTTTGCACATCACTCCACCAAATGAAAGAATCAGTTTCTGAAACTTTTCGTGCAGAGCCTTTCGTATCTTCCTTCGTAGAATAGTACAAATTGAATCGATATTTGCCGGGAGATGTCCTTCTCCCGAAACTTGACACACAAGCCATCTTCTCGGCATTAGGATACAATGGTGGTTCATCGCTCCAAGTTGTGCAAATTTGCCCGCCATAATTTCCTACATATTCGCCATCTTCCCATCGGGAAAGTGTTCCCCAGAAATAGCCTGGGAGCCATTCGCCATATAGTGTATCCCGACTTTCGTTCTGGACAAGAAAATGCGGTCCAGGAAATTCCCCGTTCTCCCCCTTGGAATTACGCAAAAACTTAATTTTCACCAAAGGGGAAGGATTCGAATATTTGGTAATCTGAAATAAGCCAGAGAGTATCGAATCCTTACTTTTCGTATCAAATATGTCTTTCTTCTCTCTCTTAAAACGAGCGTTAACTTCCACCTTAAATTCCTCTCCGGTTAAACTGAAGGATCTCTCCAAGGATTCTCTTCCAGATATGGCACTCGAAAAGACGACTTTCAATCGATAATTGCCCAATTGTTCCAAATGATATGAACCATTTATCTGTCTATCTGTGCCATCAAAAAGGGTAATACTCTTTCCATCTGGACAAATCAATTTCAATGTCCCATAGGCATTGGGCAGATTACCTATGACCGTATAAACAATCGACATGTTACATTGTCCTTTTACGGCAATAACATGTGCATATAGCATCAAAAAGATGGCAATGGCCTTTATCTTACTCATAATTCCATCCATAAATCTGTAAACTGCAAAGATTCCAACGTTGTCGTCTTTCAAAGCAAAGAAATACATTTTTTCGCAACAACATTGTCATCCGATCCTTTATCTCGACAAAATCCCCTATCTTTGCACTAGATAAGAAATCAAGACAAAAGTAAAACGCTGTTAAAAAGGTGGCCGACCGTGAGGTTAGCCACCTTTTTGTATGTAAATCCTTAGAGGAATGCGATGGTAAGACCAGCCATCACGATGCTGACCATCGACATCAGCTTGATGAGGATGTTGAGCGAAGGACCGGAAGTATCCTTGAACGGATCGCCTACGGTGTCACCCACGATGGTAGCCTTGTGGCATGCCGAACCCTTGCCACCGAAGTTGCCTTCCTCGACATACTTCTTTGCATTGTCCCACGCACCACCTGCATTCGACATGAACACGGCAAGTGTGAAGCCCGACGAAAGACCTCCGACAAGCAGGCCAAGTACACCAGCCACACCGAGGAACAGACCTACGAGGATGGGGATGATGATGGCAAGCAGGGCAGGAACGATCATCTCGTGCTGTGCTGCGAGGGTCGAAATCTCCACGCAACGGCCATAGTCAGGTGTGCCCTTGCCTTCGAGGATGCCCTTGATCTCACGGAACTGACGACGCACCTCCTCAACCATCTTGCCGGCTGCACGTCCTACAGCACCCATCGTGAGGCCGCAGAACAGGAATGCTGCCATGGCGCCGATGAAGATGCCGACGAGCACCTTCGGGTTCATCAGGTTCACCTGGAAGTAGTTCATGAAGTCGGGGATATTGGCCTTGCCTGCCTCGATGGTGTTGCCGGCAACGTCGGTCATGGTCTTCCCCACACGATCCATGGCAATCTTCACCTCTTCAATATACGAAGCCAGAAGTGCGAGAGCGGTAAGCGCAGCCGAACCGATGGCGAAGCCCTTGCCCGTAGCAGCTGTAGTGTTGCCCAGTGCGTCGAGTGCATCGGTGCGATGACGTACCTCCTCACCCAGTTCGCTCATCTCGGCATTACCACCGGCATTGTCGGCAATAGGTCCGTAAGCATCGGTAGCAAGGGTGATACCCAGCGTCGAAAGCATGCCCACAGCAGCGATGCCGATGCCGTAGAGGCCCAGCTGGATGCTGCCTGCACTCATGCTGAAGTCAAAGCCATTGGCGCAAAGGTAACTCAGGCAGATGGCAATCGAAATGGTGAGCATGGGAATGCAGGTCGAAATCATACCTGTGCCGATACCCTTGATGATCACCGTGGCCGAACCTGTCTTCGAAGCTGCCGAAATCTCCTTCGTTGGTGTATAGGACTGCGAGGTGTAGTACTCGGTAGCCTGTCCGATGATGACACCGGCTGCCAGACCACTGATTACCGAAAGGCTGAGTTGCCACCAGTTTTCGAAGCCCAAGGCATAAAGGATGCCGAAGGTACAGACGGCGATGAGGATGGCTGCGGTGTTGGTGCCTACGCCAAGCGAATGGAGCAGATCCTTCATCGTGGCTCCTTCCTTGGTGCGAACGAGGAACACGCCGAGCAGGCTGAGGAATACGCCCACAGCAGCAATCAGCATTGGTGCGATGACGGCACGGAGCTGCATATCGCCTGCCGAATAGGCATAAGCCGTAGCGCCCAAGGCTGCAGTACTGAGGATCGAGCCGCAATAGCTCTCGTAGAGGTCGGCGCCCATGCCGGCCACGTCACCTACGTTGTCGCCCACATTGTCGGCGATGGTGGCGGGGTTGCGCGGGTCATCTTCGGGGATGTCGGCTTCGACCTTACCCACGATATCGGCGCCCACGTCGGCTGCCTTAGTGTAGATGCCACCACCCACACGGGCAAACAATGCCTGTGTCGAAGCACCCATGCCGAACGTCAGCATCGTAGTGGTGATGGTGATGAGCGAAGTGGAGTCACCATGATAGAAGTGGTTGAGCACGAGGAACCAGATGGCAATGTCGAGCAAACCTAGGCCCACCACGGTGAGACCCATCACGGCACCCGAACGGAAGGCAATCTTGAGGCCACTGTCGAGACCCTTGCGTGCTGCATTGGCGGTACGGCCCGAAGCATAAGTAGCGGTCTTCATGCCGAAGAAGCCTGCCAAACCGCTGAAGAAACCTCCGGTGAGGAAGGCGAACGGTACCCAAGGATTCTGGGCATTGAAGCCGTAAGCCATGATGGCAAAGATGACAGCAAGGACGATGAACACGATGAGCACGACCTTGTACTGCTGCTTCAGATAAGCCATGGCGCCCTTGCGGACATACTCGGCAATCTCGCGCATACGAGGTGTACCCTCGTCAGCCTTCATCATGCTGCTAAAGAATACCCACGCCATCACCAGTGCGACGATGGATGCGATGGGCACGATCCAAAAGACAACGGGAATGTTTTCCATAAGATAAATATATTTGTGGTTAAGAGGAGTTTGAGAAGTTTGAGGAGTTTGAGGGGGGGTGAGGGGTTTGAGGGAGTTATAAGGCCGAACGACCTTTCAAACCTTTCAAACCTTCAAACCTTACTTGAATAGTCCCTTCAGGATTTCCTGCGTAATCTTGCGGGTAGCAGTTGTTGTGGCGCTCTTGGCAGCTTTGCCGACGATGTCGCCAACTCCACCGCTGCTCTTCTTGCTCTTCGACGAAGAACTCTTCGAAGATGAGCTGGATTTCTTGGAAGAGCCACCGGTAATTGACTTGCCGATACTGTTGCCCACGCTACGTGCCACACTAGCAGTCACCGCACCAATAAGTGTGCCGAAGATTGTGCGCGAAAGGCCAGACGACTTGCCCTTGGCCTTCTCGGCAGCCTTGCGCTCCTTCTCCTCTGCCTTGGCGGCACGTTCGGCCTCCTTGCGTTCCTTCTCAGCCTGTTTCTCTGATTCGATGCGTGCCTTTTCGTCAGCCTTGGCCTGCTCTTCTGCAGCCTTCTGTTCGTCGGCGACCTTTCGAACTTCACTCAGCACCTCATAGGCGCTCTCGCGGTCGAAGTAATTCTTGTATTCCTTGATATAGTCGGGCGCTGCATTCATAATGTCGAGGCGCTGTCCTGCGGTGATGGCACCAATCTGGCTGAGGGGGAAGAGGATGCGTGCACGCTCCACCATCGTCGGGGCTCCCTTGGCATCAAGGAACGACACGAGAGCCTCGCCCGTACCCAGTTCCATAATGACGTCAGCGGTATTGAACTCCGGATTGGCGCGGAACGTCTCAGCTGCTGTGCGCACGGCCTTCTGGTCCTTGGGAGTATAGGCTCGCAGGGCGTGCTGGATGCGGTTGCCGAGCTGTCCGAGGATATCCTGTGGTATGTCGGTAGGCGACTGTGTGACAAAGTAGATGCCCACGCCCTTCGAACGTACCAAGCGGATCACCTGCTCGATCTTATCGACAAGTGCCTTCGAAGTGTCTTCAAACAGCATATGTGCCTCGTCGAAGAAGAACACCAGCTTAGGCAGCTCCTGGTCACCCACTTCGGGAAGGTTGGCATAAAGCTCAGTGATGAGCCAAAGCAGGAAGGTCGAATAGAGCTTAGGCTTGAGCATCAGCTTGTCGGCACAAAGCACGTTCATAATGCCGCGGCCGTTCTCCGTTTCGATGAGGTCCTGGATGTTGAACGCAGGTTCGCCGAAGAACTGCTCGGCGCCCTCCGATTCGAGCGTCATGATGGCACGTTGGATGGCACCTACGCTGGCTGTCGAAATCATACCGTACTCAGTGGTGAGCTTCGAGGCGTTCTTGCCGCAGAAGTCAAGCATCAGGCGGAGGTCCTTGATGTCGATGAGCAGCAGATTATTGTCATCGGCAATGCGGAAGACGATGTTGAGCACGCCCGCCTGCGTGTCGTTGAGTCCGAGCAGTCGGGCAAGGAGCTGCGGACCCATAGCCGAAACGGTGGTGCGCATGGGATAGCCCTGTTCACCAAAGACATCCCAGAAACGCACAGGGCAAGGTTGGAACTGCGGATTCTCGATGCCGAACTCGGCGCAACGCTTCTGTATGAAGCTCGACATAGTACCGGTCTGGCTGATGCCGCTCAAGTCCCCCTTCATATCGGCCATAAAGCACGGCACACCGGCCTGGCTGAATGTCTCGGCCAACACCTGCAGCGAAACGGTCTTGCCCGTACCTGTGGCACCGGCGATAAGGCCATGGCGGTTACACATCTTCCCTACCAGGTGGATAGGGCCATTAGTCGAATGGGCTACGTAAAGTTGTTTGTCGGAAGTGTACATGGGAGTTATTTTGAGGTTATTTTATTCACGCCGCAAATATAGAAAGAATTTGAGAAAAAAGCAAATCTTCAGAGGAAAAAGAATGAAAATTGGCTGAAAAAAGAGCGAAAGCCCGAAGTAACGCGGGTTTTCGCTCCATTGAGATAAATAATCCGAATCAGATTGCCTGCTCAACCGGCACCACAAAGGCACGCAGTCCGAGCTGCGGGCGTTCCTTGTCAATCTTCCTCAAGCGTTCGAGAATTCTCTCCACGCGATCGTCTTCACAAACTGCGAAGATGGCACTGTTCTGTCCGGGCCATGCATGACTGCCGTAGTGGGGTATGCCGCCGTTGGTGCCTCGTCCCCAGGTGTCGGGGAACATCGTGTATCCATGCTGCATACAGCTGGCAAGACCTGCTACCACCTCGTCGCGATGTGCCTGGTCGAATGCTATAAATATTCCTTTCATAGTCGTCTTGAATTATTTAACTTCATGATCACTTCTTGCGGAGAGTCTTGAACTTATGGCGTTTCTTGTTCCATTCAGCCTCGACGCCCAGCTTGTTGGCCCAAAGCTTGCGCTCGGTCTTGATCTTAACGCCCTGGACGATGCAGTAGATCGAAGGAACAACCACGAGGGTCATCACCGTCGAAACGAGCAGACCACCAATGATCGAGACACCCATTGGCTGCCACATCTCCGAACCCTGGCCCGTGCCGATTGCCATTGGCAACATGCCGAGCAGGGTGGTCAGTGTGGTCATGAGCACAGGACGCAGACGGCTGCGACCGGCATGTACCACAGCCGAGATGACGCTCTCGCCACGTTCGCGCAGCAGGTGGATGTAGTCGATGAGCACGATACCGTTCTTCACTACGATACCTATCAGCATCACACCACCCAACATCGACATGATGTTCAGGTCAATGCCCGTGAGCCACAAGGCCAGCACGATACCCGTGAAGGTGAAGGGGATGGAGACGAGCATGATGATGAACGGGTCGGACCACGATTCGAACTGTGCGGCCATCACGATGAACACGATCAGGAGGATAAGGATGCCCAGTACGGTGAGGTCCTTGAACGAATCCTGCTGGTCCTCGTACGAACCGCTCACCTGGATGTCGGTGTCGCCCGAAAGGTAACCCTCGTTACGCAGCTGTTCGATGTATGCCTTGCCGGCATTAACCACCGAACCGAGGTCCGAAACGTCGGCATTCACTACGCACGACAGGGTGTTGACGCGCTGACGGTCCTTGCGTTCGATGGTAGGCAGCGTCTCGCGCTCCACCACTTGTCCGACGTCACGCACACGCACCGATCCTGCTGTCGATGGCATCCAGATGTTCTCGATGGTCTTCACGTCCTCGCGAACCTCGGGGGTATAGCGCACGATGATGTCGTACTCCTCGCCGTCCTCGCGGAAGTAGGAGGCAGTGGTGCCGTTGAAGGCCGAACGCAGGTACATGCCGGCGGTCTGGGTGTTCAGGCCGTAGCGTGCCAGTTTCTTGCGGTCGAAGTCAACCTGCACCTCAGGCTGGCGGTCGGGACGCGAGATGTTGATCTGGCTCACGCCGGGCAGCGATTCCATGTAAGTCTTCATCAGGTTGGTTAGCGAGTCGGTATAGGCAAGGTCGTAGCCGTAGATCTCAAAGTCAGCAGTGGTCTGTCCGCCCATGCCTCGCTGTCCGCCCTCGGTCACCATGATCTTGGCAAGCTCGGGGTACTTCTTCAGGTCCTCACGCATCTGGTTGCCCACCTCGTACATCGAGACCTTCATGCCACGCTGTGCCACCTTGTACATCGCGATGTTGAACGAGATGATGTGCGTACCGTTCGACTGCATCGATGCAAACGTGTTGTCGGTGTCAGCCTGGCCTGTGGTGAAGTTGCAGGCCTTGAGCACCTTCTTGTCGGGGGTACCCCAACGGCTCATCCATGTGTTGGCAAGCTCGTTGGCAATCTCCTCGGCACGTGCCTGGCGTGTACCGATAGGCAGTTCGAGTTGCACCGAAATACGGCCCGAGTCCTGCTGCGGGAAGAAGCCCGTACCGATCAGTCCGAAGACGGCAGGTAGCATCGACACCACGAAGAAGATTGCGATGGCAGCCACCATCGTCTTGCGGTGACGTACAGCCCAGTTGATTCGTTTTGCATACCAGTGGTCGAGCTTGTCGAGGAAGCCACGCACGATGAAGTGGTCATACCAGCGGCTGAACCAGCTCTCGCGCTTCTTCAGGCGAAGCATCTGCGAGCACATCATTGGGGTGAAGGTCAGGGCAGAAGTGGTCGAAACGATCATGATGATACACATCATCCAGCCCAGCTCCTTGAAGAGCACACCCGTCATGCCCGACACCATGGTCAATGGGAAGAACACGCCGATCATGGTCAAGGTCGATGCGATAACCGAGATGGCCACCTCGTTCGTTCCGTGGATGGCTGCCTGCTTGGGATCCGAACCACGTTCGATGTGGTTGGTCACGTTCTCGAGCACCACGATGGCATCATCCACCACGTTGCCGATGGCTATCGAAAGACACGACAGCGAAATCATGTTGATCGACGAACCCACCACAGCCAGGTAGATGAACGAAGCCACCAGCGAAAGCGGGATGGTGAGCACGATCACGACCACTGCACGCCAGCGTCCCAGGAAGAGGAAGCACACCAGAGCCACGAAGAGCATAGCGTAGACGATGATCTCCTCCAGCGAACCGATGGTAGCGTAGATGTTTTCCGAAGTGTTCACGATCACACCCAGCGTGACGTCCGAAGGCAATGTCTTCTGGATCTGTGGCAGCATGGCGAGCACCTTCTCCGAGATAGCTACCGAGTTGGCACCCGACTGCTTCTGCACGATGATCATCGCGCCCTGTTCGCCCGAGTAGCCGCGTGGGTCGCTTTCGTTGGTGAAGAACGTGGTTACCTTCTGCGAACGCTCCTGCAGGCCGTCTTTCACCTCAGCCACGTCGCGCAGATAGACGAGCTGGTCGCCCTTGTGCCCTACCACGAGGTCGAGCATCTCCTGCGGGTCGTCAAACTCGCCCTCCACACGCAGCGTGTAGGCGTTGTTGCCCGTGTCGAACGAACCGCCCGGCACGTTCACGTTCTCGGCGCTGATCACTCCGGCAATGCCGTTGATGGTCAGTCCGTAGGCCTCCAGCTTGTTGGGATCGCAATAGATGTAGATAGTACGCTCGGCAGCACCCGACACCGACACCGAACCTACGCCGGCAATACGTGCCAGCGGGTTGGCTACCTGGTCGTCGAGAATCTTGTAGAGCGCAGGGGTACTCTCCTTCGCCTGGGCACTCAGCACCAGGATCGGGATCATGTCGGTCGAGAACTTGAAGATGATAGGCGTACCTGCACCGTCGGGTAGCGCCGAGCTCACCATGTCGAGCTTGTCGCGCACGTCGTTGGTCAACGCGTCGATATCGTAGCCGTACTCAAACTCCAGGGTGATGATGGCATAGTTCTCCTTCGATTGCGAAGTGATATGCTTCAGGTAGTTCACCGAGTTGAGAGTATTCTCAAGTGGTCGGGTGACGTTGTTCTCAATATCCTCAGCACTGGCGCCCGGATAGGTCTCCATCACCATGATCATATTGGTATCGATATCTGGCATCAGGTCGATAGGCAATTTGCTCAGGGAGAAGAGACCAAAGATCGCAATGGCGATGAACACCAGCGTGGTCATAATCGGTCTTCTGACCGCTCCTTCGTATAGTGTCATAACAATTAATTGTTATTTGTCAATTGTTAATTGTTAATTCAGCACATGAATCTTCCTTCCGTCGGTAAGCAGGGTCTGTCCGAAGACGACCACTGTCGAACCCGGCTCCACACCCGAATTCACCACATACTCGGCGCCCTCGCGGCGACCCAGGTCGATGGTCTTGTGTGTCACGGTGCTGTCAGCATTCACCACATAGACGAACCTCTCGCCTGAACCCGTCTGCTTGCAGATGGCCTGGTCGGGCACCATCACGCTGTTCGTGGTGCCGAAGTTCAGCGTCACGCGGGCAAACATACCGGGGCGAACACGCTGGTTGGGGTTGTTGATAGTCACCTCCACAGGGAATGTGCGGGTGTTCGAATCCACGGTAGGATACACAATCGAAACCTTGCCCGTGAAAGTCTCGCCGGGATAGGCGTCGAGCGAAATGTCGCTGATGGGCATGCCCACCTTCACGTTGCGCACGAAGCTCTCGCTCACGTTCAGCATCAGCTTCACGGGGTTGATCTTCTGCACCACGAGCACGGGCTGCTGGCCATTGTAGAGGTCGCCGTTGTCATAGTTGCGGGCAGTCACCACGCCGTTGATGGGGCTCACCAGGCGTGCATTCTCTGCCAGGTTCTCGTAGGCGCGGCGCTGCTGGTCCACACGGGCCTTCTGCGCATCCCAGGCGCTCTTCGAGATGCCGCCCACCTTGTAAAGCTCGTCGTAGCGGTTGAACTCCAGCTCGGCATTGTCAAGCTGGATCTTGGCCTGTGCCAGGCTGTTGTCGTCAAGCACCACGAGGGTCTGGCCCTTCACCACGCGGTTGCCCACCTCCACGTTGATGCGGCGGATGCGCACGGGGGTCTGTGGGGCAATGTTGTTCACCACGTCAGCCTCGACGGTTGCCGTGAATTCCTGGATCTGATCGACGTCGCGCGACTGCACGGTCTGCACTTTCACGTTCACTGCTTCAAGCGCCTCGTTGGTCCTGAAGGTGGTCTGTGTCTCTTTCTGCTTCACGCACGAGGTGGTGCCCAGCACCAGCACGGCAATCGAAGCCATCATTGCAATTTTCTTCATATTTCTATTTTTACTTATTGTCTTTACCCAATAATAATTCTCAATTTCTCTAATTCTTGATAGAAATAAAATTCTAGTCTATGACCACCTTGCCCAGCGTCTTCTCCAGCGTAGCCCTGTTGCTCAGGAAGTCGTAGATCGACTGCACATACTGCAGACGTGCCTGCAGCAGGTTCGACTCGCTGCTGTTGCGTTCCAGCTGGGTGCCCGAACCCACCTCGTAGCGCTTCTCCGAAATCATGAAGGCGCGCTCGGCGGCATAGACGTTCTCCTTGTTGCTCACCACCTGCTCGGCGGCTGTCTCGATGCTGTTCAGGCTCGCGGCCACGCTCAGCTCCAGTTGGCGCAGGGCGTTCTCGCGCTGCTGCTCCAGGTTCTCGAGGGTCAGACGGTTCTGCTTCGTCTTCATGTATTTCTGCAGGCTGTCGAAGATGGTCCACGAGAAGCTCAGTGCCAGGGTCGAACTACCGAAGTAGGTGGCCTTGAAGGGGTTGAACTCCTGGGGCATGGCGGTGTAGCCGCCCGAAATGGCGATGGCCAACGTAGGCAGGTAGCCCAGCTTGTTGATCTTCTCGCTCAGTCGCAGGATGCGTGCATTGTAGTCCAGCTGACGGATGGCCGAGTTGTCGCTCAGGTCGGTGTCGGCCTTCAGGTTCATCAGGTCGGCGAAGAGGCCTTCCTCGAAGTCCTCCAGTCTGCCCGTGAAGCGCAGAGGCTCGTTCACGTCCACGCCCATCAGCACCTTCAGCTGCATCTCGGCCAGCTTGATGCCGTTCTGGGCAGCCAGCAGGTTGGGCTTGATGCCGGCAAGCTGTACGTCAGCGGTCAGTTTGTCATATTCGCTCACAAGGCCCTGCTCGAAGCTCTTCTTCGTATCCTCCACGTTGCGCTCGGCAGTCTTGTAGCCGGCCATCAGCGCCTCGTAGCTCTCGCGGGCAAGCAGCAGGCTGTAGTAGGCATTCTTCACCGAAGCAATGGTGTTGATCTTGCTTTCGCGCGCCTGCTCCACGGCAAGCTTCACCTGCTCTTCGCTCAGCGAAACGCTCTTCCAGAGCTGTGGGGCAAACAGTGGCAGCGCAGCCTGTGCGGTAGCCGAGTAGTTGTAGGGCTGGCCCATGTGCACGGTGATGGTCTGCCCGCCCATGTTCATCACCATCGTAGCCACCTTCAGGTTCTTCACGCCCTGGGCGGAGAGGTCAACCTTCGGGAAGAGGCCCGTGATGGTCTCCTTCTTGGCATACTTCTGAATCTCGATGGTCCTGTCGGCCACCTGGATGTCCGGGTTGTCCGAAAGGGCAATCTCGAGGATCTTGTCCAGGTCGAGTGTCAACGAGTCCTGCTGCGCCTGTGCCATCGCCTCACGCGGCATCACCAGCCCGATGCCCAGCAATACTCCAAGTACAATAAACAATTTCTTCATACTATTTTCATTAAAAATTTGTTTTCTTTCTCAAAAAAAGCTCCGCAAAGATACATTATATATATTTAATAGGCAAAAACTATTCACCAAAGCCCCATAACAATTCACCGAAATCTCTCCCAACACCCGATTTTAACTTATTATAACATTTATTTCGCCCCTTTCTCTTGCAAATCTCATCCCGAACACCTATCTTTGCACACGTCAAAACTTCCGCACATGCAAACTGAAAAGACCTCCGCCCGCAACAGCATACTGGCGATCCTCGGGCAGTACGACAAGCCCGTCATCTGGCTCCTCATCTATCTCGTCATGGCTCTGCTCCTCGTCCGCACCTTCGGATGGGCCGAAGCCATACGCAACGCCACCGCCACCATCCTCCCCATGCTCGTCTGCTGGGCGATCCTCAACTACCTGCTCCTCCCCCGCATGCTCCATCGCAGCAAGATTGGCTTCTTCCTGCTCACCCTCCTCATGCTCGTCGTGCTCATGCCCCTCGGCTCGCGTTTCGATGTTTATATCCACCAGCACTTCTCCGGTCCCGACGACGTCCTGCCGCCCGATGCCGAGCGCATCCCCTACTATCTGCTCCACATCAAGTACTCCATCCTGCTCATCCTCACCACGGCAGCCACCTCCATCAACTTCCTCATCGACGAACGCAAGCGCCAGGCAGCCATGTTCCGCGAACAGCAGATGCAGGAGCAGCTCAAGTACCTCCGTGCGCAGATCAACCCCCACTTCCTCTTCAATGCCCTCAACTGCATCTACGCCCTCACCATGATGAAGGACGAGCAGGCGCCCTCCTCCGTGCTCAAGCTCTCCGAGATGCTGCGCTACGTCATCGACGACTGCCGCGCCGATGCCGTGCCCCTCACCAAGGAAGTCAAGTACATCCAGAACTACATCGACTTCCAGCGCATCCGCATGGAACGTGAGCCCAACCTCACCCTCGACGTCCAGATTGCCGACCCCGCTTACACCATTCCCCCCATGCTCCTCCAGCCCATCATCGAGAACTGCTTCAAGCACAGCCGTCTCATCGACGATCCCAAGGCATGGGTGCGTATCTCCATACGTCAGAACGACTCCGGCCTGCTCTTCATCAGCGACAACTCCAAGCCCTCGGCCACCAACTTCTCGCGCCAGTCAGCCATCATCGGCCGCCAGGACGAGGAACGCACCGGCATCGGCCTCATGAACGTCCAGCAGCGCCTCGCCGTCCTCTTCGGCGACAAGTGTTCCCTCAAGGTCATCGAAGACAACACCCACTACAAAACCGTCCTCCACATCTAAAATATGTATAATGTATTGATAGTCGACGACGAATTCCTGGCTCGCAAACTCCTCCAGGACTACGTCAGCAAGATTCCCGAACTCCAGCTCGCAGGCACCGCCCAGAACGCCTTCGAGGCATTCAGCTTCTGCAAGGAGCATCATGTCGATATCGTCCTCCTCGACATCCACATGCCCGACCTCAACGGCATCGAGCTGGCGCGCACCCTCAATAGCGTGCCCTCCATCATCTTCACCACCGCCTACAGCGAATATGCCCTCGAAAGCTACGAGGTCTCTGCCGTCGATTACCTGCTCAAGCCCATCGCCCTCCCCCGCTTCATGCAGGCCATCGAGAAGGCCATCGCCCGCCTCAAGGGACTCGCAACTCCCCCTCAAACTCCTCAACCCTCTCAACCCTCTCAACCCCCTCAAA
>JAZQBS010000010.1:0-4321 GCA_045545875.1 Bacteroidales bacterium | reverse complement strand
GAAGGCACAACTCGACCGCAAGATAGCCAATCTCCGTAACAGGTTGAATCGCCTTGAAAATGAGAAGGCAGCTTGCAACTGATTATCACGAATGTAGAGCTAGACAAAAGCCTGGCACCTACATCCTGTTATATAGAAGCGCAAATATAAATAATAATGGCTACCCTATACGCGGTAAGCAAATAATCCGCCAACGAGTAAAGAAATAAACTGACCAAATACTTTCAATTATGAAAAAACTCTTACTTTCTCTTTCAGCCCTATTGTTGCCGATTGTGACACTGGCCGAACCCGTGGAGATCGATGGCATCTACTACAATCTGAACGCAGAAACCAAGGAGGCCGAGGTCGCTTGGAACCCCGACCGTTATTCCGGCAGTGTAGATATTTCCTCCGTTGTTATTTATGACGAGACCGAATACAAGGTGACATCGATTGGATCTTATGCCTTCTGGGACTGCAATGAATTGACAGCAGTCTCCATCCCCAACACTGTGACATCCATCGGAGAGCGAGCTTTCGCCGAAATTTCCAGCCTCACTCACCTCGACCTCCCCGACAGCGTGACCAAAATCGGACTTCAACCCTTCTACTGCTGCACTGGCCTTGTTTCCATCGTCTGGCCCAGCAGTGTGAAATCGATAGGCAATTCTTGCTTCTACCAATGCACAAGCCTCATTTCCGTCACCATCCCCGACAACCTGAAATCAATCGAAGATTATGCTTTCTACGGCTGTAACGCCTTGGCCTCCATCACTATCCCCGATGGTGTAACATCCATCGGTAGCTTTTCCTTCTGCCAATGCTCAAGCCTCACTTCCATCACCATCCCCGAAGGCGTGGCCAAAATCGGACAATATACTTTCTTCTGCTGCGGACACCTCGCCACAGTCTCTCTGCCCAGCAGCCTAACTTCCATCGAAGAATGTGCTTTCGCCGTCTGTCCTGCCCTGGCTTCAGTCACTATTCCCGACGGCGTAACCTACATAGGCGATAATGCTTTCACGGTGTGTGGCCTCACCTCCGTCACCATCCCCAACAGCGTGGGGCAGATCGGAAGAGATGCCTTCAGCAACTGCCCATATCTCACCATCCTAACCATCGGCAGTGGTGTGTGGAGTATTTCTGACAAAGCCTTCGCCCAATGCTCCGCACTGACCGACGTTTATTGTCTTGCCGAAGCAGTCCCGAATATCTGGCGTGAGCCCTTCGCAAACACCGACATCGCCAGCGCTACTCTCCACGTGCCAGCCTCTGCCCTGCAGGCCTACAGCAGCAAGGAGCCCTGGAATGGCTTCAAAGACATTGTTCCTTTGGAAGGAGAATCGATAGAAACTACCTACTACACCTCGTCCACTGGTCGCATCGACATCTATTCCATCGATGGCAAACTCATCGGTTCGGCTGCTGATCAAAGCGAAGCTGCCTGCATCGTCAACCACCTCCCATCCGGCACCACCGCCATCGTCAGGATGGGCGGGAAGAGCGTGAAGGTTGTGGTGAGATGAGGAGAGAATTCTTTCTCGCTCCATCCGCATAAACCGAAGGCATACAATAAACAGCCGATTTGTTCGTTTTATAAATATGAGTAACAACACATTGAAACATCTATTTACTGTATTCCTTCCTCTGATCTTAGGACAGTTGTTTGTGGCCTGCAAGCAGGGGAATCCTGAGGTTAGCGCCTCGCTCGACCGCATTGAGCAGGTGGTCGTGCGGCATCCCGATTCTGCCCTTATCGAGCTGGTTCGCCTCGATAGCCTTCTGGATGCTGGTGCTGTGAGCATCGAAGGCGATCGGCAGATGGCGCGCTATGCCCTGCTCAAGACGCAGACGAATGACAAGAACTACATCGACGACACCAACGACAGTCTCATCCTCCGTGCCGTCCGCTACTACGATGAGCATGGAAGCAAGCGGGAGCAGATGCTGGCGCATTTCTATCATGGTGCCATCTTCCGCAATGCCAAGGATTATGGTGCTGCTTTTTTCGATTACCGACAAGCCGAGAGTCTTGCACTGGAGTTGGACGACAATCATTATCTTAGTCTAATCTATGGCAATTTATCTGCACTCAGCGCTGACACTTATAGTAATGATGCTATTAGTTACGGCAAAAAAAGCTTGATGTACGCAAGATTGTCTGGTAATATACGTCAAACTTTTTCAATAAGGTCTCAGTTAGGTCAAATATATTCCACCCTATTGACATTTGACACTGCTGAATTTTTGTTCCGTCAAGTTTTGGATTCATTACCTGCTAAAGATCCCATCGTACAGGAATGTCTCACTTCTTTTATAGAACAATGCATGACCTCGGAACGATATCGTTTGGCAGATAGTCTTTTTGGCTTATTCAACAAGCCCATTCGTCAACCTGTTGACCTTATGAATAAAGCTTGCCTATTTCAAGTAAAGGGAATGTCCGACAGCGCAGATGTTTATATGCAACGAGCAAAAGATGCCATCATAGAACCCGGACAAACTGTTTTCTATTATGAGAAACTCAGTACGATTTCAGAAATGAAAGGTAATCTGGATTCTGCACTCGCATATAAAAGTAAAAGAATTGATGCGCAGAATGAAGTTATTACATCCATCTTTTCCAAGTCAGTTTCCGATTATCAGCGTGACTTTGAGAAGCAGCAGAAGGAACTTGCCGAATATCGATATTCCCAGTATCGGTATATATCTGGACTTGTGGTATGTATCGTTGTATTTTTGTTGATGGTAGCCTTTCGATATATTTATGGTAAAAGGAAGGAGCAACAACAAACAATCAATTCTTATGTTGAGAAAGCATCTATTCTGGAACAGGTGCTGATGGAGCAGAAGGAAAAGATCTCAGCACTGCAGAATAAAGTGGAAGAGACATCTTCAGAACTGGATAATAACATCAAACGAACAGATACAGACATCAAGCACGCTTATGCCGAGTTCGAGCATCGAATTGACCTCATCTCGGCAGAACAAGAGGACAGGGAGAGAAAACATCTTGAACAGGTCAGGCAACTCTATGCCAAAAGATTTATCGAACTGAACGACCTGTGCGAGAGTTTCTATCGTGTTCAGGGAAAAATAGACGAGCAAAAGCAAATCTATAAAAAGGTGCGAATGCTTATAGACGGTTTTGTTGAACCCTCGCAACAGAAAAAGCTTGACAGCATAATCGATGCGAACTTCGATGACGCAATGAAGAAGGTTAAATCGGCGGAAATCGGCTTGAATGAAATGGAGCTGCAGCTATACCGGCTCAAGGTGTCGGGCTTTTCCACGGTCGCCATTTGCCTCATCATGCATTATGATAATCCGCCTGCGATCAAGAAACGACTGCAACGCATAAGGAAGACGATACTTCAATCCGAGTCGCCGTATAAGGAGGAAATTGCCTCTTTGATGTGACTATATATTTTGTGTGTCATACATATGAAAGAAGATAATATGAAAAGAACTACAATCCTATTTGTTGCCATATCGCTCAGCGCGATGACAGCAACAGCCCAGAACAAGGTGGGCGAATTTTCTCTTAAACCAATGGTTGGAATCAGCGTTTCTGACATCTCTACCGACGAAGAATTTGACTACAGTGTTAAAGTTGGTCTCGCAGAAGGTGTGGAGGTCGAGTGTGGCGTTACGCCTTGGCTCGGTGTTTCCTTGGGAGCTATATATTCCCAGCAGGGCGCTAAATTTGATGCTATATCCAAGGGGATTGGCGGAGTCACTCCAGAAGGTCAGAAAGTAGTTGCTTTGATGCAGCTAAATGGGAGGCTGAAGGCTGACTATATCAACGCACCCTTGCTGGCAAATTTTTATGTTTGGAAGGGATTGTCAATTAAGACTGGTGTCCAGGTCGGTTTCCTGGTGAGCGACGAGATGGTCGGAACGGGATATTTTATAGGTACTGAAGTCACAGATCCAAATAAGGGCACTTATACGGATTTGACTGACCCCGGAAATCCTAACTATTATTCGGAAAGTATCGATAGGCCGGATATCTGCAAGAGTGTAGTCTTCGGCATCCCCGTCGGTCTTTCCTACGAATACAAGAACATTACCCTCGATGCCCGATACTATTTCGGCCTCACTCGTATGGATGATGCCAAAGAAGATCCTGCAGCCCGCAACCGCTGCCTCTCCATCACCTTGGGCTATAAGTTCAAGCTTTAAAAAGAGAAGTATCGAGTCGTCAGTCCTTTCTCTCTCTATCCTCTAAAACTGAAGGCGCGGCATCGTGAGTGCAGATCTTTCAGCGTCATTGTACTATTTGTACACCATCGATACCATATTGAAGTCGGAGGCCAAGCGGGCTTAGGAAGACAAA
>JAZQBS010000009.1:0-7875 GCA_045545875.1 Bacteroidales bacterium | reverse complement strand
TGCCCATGGATTTTGATATTATTTGAAGTTTGGACGCTGCAAATATACAAAATCCTGGGGAAGTGGCCAAGGGTTTCTTCCCCTTTTTTATTTAGTGCATAAATGATTCATGCTTTCTTCGGTTTATCGGACAGCAATAATATTTATTATATTAAATATTACGCGCGATGCTTTTTTTCATCGATTAAAGAATTAAAGATTTAAAAAATTAAAAAAATTAAAAAAAAGTTCCACGCTTGAGTGTGTTGTACTCCCCTAAAAAAAGTTGACTGGTTTTTGATATAACCCTAGTAAAAGTTGACCATTTCATGACCTAACTCTGACTTGGGTTTACTAGCGATCTCTATCCCTGGAATTTGTTGACTGGGGAACTGAAGTCCTGGTCAATCAAATTTAGGGTTTGTGGAGCTGTCGTTTCCTACCAGCTGTAGACAGTGTGTCGATGGTGTGTCACTGAGGGGCAATTTTCAAAAATATCTGCAAAATAGAGGAGAAAATGACAAAACTTTATCTAAAAATCTGTTAAATCCGATGGCCCAAGCCCTATTTTTAGCGAATATCCCCCAAAAATGCGTAACTTTGCACTGTCAAAAAGAAAATGCGCATATCTTCGAGACACTAGAAACTCCTTTTGTTCGTTAACCCTATGTTTAATTAAATCCAAAGAAACTATGTTTACGATGATCTCTTTCTCGAACTCCAGGCCCAAACGCAGAGTGAAGCACTCTGACGGACGACAAAGTACTTCCTCCTTTTGCGGAAACATCGTGACGGCCGATAGAATACTTCCGCCACTGGATGAAGGACTCTCACGGGCGACAGAGTACCCGATGCTGCAGGATGGAGTACTCTCACGGGCGATAGAGTACTTGCTACGATTGCGGAAATATCATCACGGCCGACAGAGTACTTCCGCAATTTGCGCAAGCATCGTAACGGCCGAGAAAGTATTATCTCCGACAGCGTTGAATACCACAGCGGCCGACAAAGTACCCGATGCTTCGGGATAGAATACTCTAACGGCCGTCAGAGTACCAGCTACAATGGAAGAAGCACTCTAATGGCCGTCGTAGTTCAAATTCCCGCGTTGATTAGCGAACGGAACTGCTGGATGCCCTGATGATTGTTGTCGAGAGCCTCCACTTCCTGCAGGTAGCGCTCGGCGTGCTCCATATCGCCCATACCGCAGTAACCGAGGGCGAGCATATACTTGCAGTGGATGAGGTTCTTCGTGTCGAGCGAATCGTCCCAGATGAGCAGGTCGGGCAACGAAACGGCGAAGTAGTCCATAATCTGCTTCTCGAAGATGTGCTGCTTTCCGTAGTTGATGAGACGATAGAAGCGACCGTGAGCCTCCCCTTCGCGACCGAGCTTGCGGAGCGCGAGTCCCTGATAGAAGATCTTGTCGGGCTTGGCATCGTTGTAGTACATGGCAGCAGCAGGTTCCTGCGGTCCACGGGTAGCCTCTTCCCAGCACTCGCGTGCCTTCTGGTCCTGACCAAGGGCTTCGTAAGCCACACCGAGGAGGTAGTAGAAGTCGTTCTCCTGTGCGCCATAGAGCTTGCCTTCACCGAGGTGGTGGGGATACTCGAGGCACTGGTTGAGCAAAGCGATGGCCTCCTTCAAACTCTCAGAACCCTTCAAACCACTCAAACCCTCTGCCATGGCCTTCTTCGCCAACTCGACACGGCAGATCTGATACTGGGCGGGCACCTTGCCTTCACCTCCCTCCCATGGATGGAAGATGCGGGCATCGAGGCGCTGCATGGCCTCCTGATAACGGCCCACCTGGTTGAACAGGGTGATTTCCTCGAGCACGAGGTCGTCGCGACGCTCGATCAGCTGCGGGTACTTCTGCAGGAATGCCAGACGCTCCTGGTGCGGACGATGCAGACGCTTGTAGAGCTGGTCGAGCTCCATCAGGATGCGCTCGTCGTTCTCGTCGAGGTGGAAGGCGCGTTCCATGTATTCCAATGCCTCGTCCTGCCTGTCCTGCTTGTTGAAGCGGCCCAGGGCAAGATTGCGCCATACGGTGGGGAACGTCGGGTCGAGACGAGCCGAGAGTTCCCAGTTCTCGATGGCCAGATCGTACTGACGAGCGGCATAGTAGAGACAACCCAGGTAGTAGGGAGCACGAGCACCCTGCGGGTTCTGACGCTTGGCGGCTTCGAGCACGATGACGTCTTCGGGACGGTTGGGGAAACAATAGTCGGGGGCGAACTGCTCGGCTTGGGAGATGTAAGAGGGATGAGGGATGAGGGAAGATGGAAGATGTGAGAGGGAAGAGGGGACGAGGGCGGACAGGTAATAGTAGGTCATTGGGGTGACGGCACCCTCTTCGATGGCAATCTGCCAAAGGGAGCATGCCTCGTCGAAAAGACCGGCAGCGCAGTAGTCGAGTGCCACCTCGTCGTAGTTCTGTGCCGAACGGCGTAGCATCTGCTTCATCTCGGCCAGCTCAGCCTCGTCCTGCTCGATGAGGTACTTCTCGAAGCGGCAGCCATAGTTGAACAGGTCGTATTCGAGCGACTCGTCGATGAGCGCCAGCGCATCGCCATGCTTCTCAAGTTTGCGCAGCAGGGCAGCCTTCAAGGCGCGTGCCTTGTGATTGTGCCAGTTGTTGTTCAGGCAGCGGTTGACCTCGTCGAGGGCATCCTCGTAGCGACCCTGCATGGTGCTGATCTTGGCTGCTTCGAAATAGCCGGCATCGGCCCAAGCCTTGTTCCAGGTGGCTTTCCAGAAGAGTTCGTAGGCTTCATCCAACTTCGAACCCTTCGAACCTTTCGAACCACTCAAACCCAAATACTTGAGCGCCAGCGCAAGATTGTAGATGGGTTCGCCATCGTAGGGATTGGGATTGCGGCGCTGCGAGAGCTTCACGGCCTTGCGCAGATACTCTTCGGCCTTGGCGAAACGACCCTTGCGGATGTACCAAAGGCCAAGGGCATTGAGGCAGCGGATGTCGTTGGGATCGCGACGCAAGGCCTCCTCGTAGTAGTCGGTTGCCTGCCACGTGGCGTGACGATACTGCTCGAGGTGCTGACCGGTGAGGAAGAGCTGCTCGTTGGTCTTGATCTGCTCGGGCAGCAGGGCGGCTTCGGCAGAATCGGGGATCGGACGGATCTCGTCGGCCTCGGCATGCCAGGAGAGGACGGTGCGCTGACCATAGACGAAGTTCTTCTGAATCTCGAAGGTCAGCTCGTTGAAGGAGGCACCGCTGGTCTCGACCGTACGGACAAGCACCTCTTCGGGCAAAAGGGTGAGTTCCTCATTGAAGAACACCTTGCCTTCGTCGCGGCGCAGGACGATCCTTACCTGCTGTCGGCTGGTGGCGAAGACCTTGAACTCGACCTGTCCCCTACCGACCTCGTTGATGTTGAACACAAGGTCCTTCGATGCCTCCTTGACCACACCAAGCTCGCGGTAGGGCATGAAATACTGGGTGAACATCTTCTCCTCGTAGGGCATCAGCCAGGTGAAGTCGGGCTGGTTCTCGGTATAGACGCCCGCCATCAGCTCGATGTAGGGACGGAATCCCGTGCGGTCGATGCCCCACTGCTTCATCTCCTCGGGAGTGGCCTCGTCGGTGAGGTTGCGGTCCCAGGCTCGGCCGAAATCGCCGTTGCCCCAGGTCCACTGCTTCTTGCCAGGCGAGAAGTGATGGCTGGCCACATGGAGCATGCCGGCCTTGGTGTCGTTCTCGTACCCGCCTTCGAAGTTGAAGCGCGAGTTGACGCCCATATAGCTGGTGGGAACGAAGATGTTCCTGTAGTTGGAGATATCGACGCCTGCCGAATAGTCCATCTTGTAATAGGTGCCCGTGGCGATGGGGAACGACGAGACGGCACGCTTGCCATGGTCGAACACGGCGTTGATGTCGGGCGGGAACACGCTCTGATACTGGTCGTTGACCTCAACGGCAGGATTGGCCCACCAGAGGAAGGTCTGCGGCACGTCGGTGCGGTTGTAGAGGCGACCCTTGATCTCGAGATAGGCGCATCCGGGACGCAGCGTGAAGCCTGCCATACCCTTCTGATGGAACATCTTCTCCATCTCGCTCACCCACACGCTGACCGACCCGTCGGCATTCTCCTCGATGCACGTATCGACGGGCATATAGGTGGTGGGACGATGGTGCTGGGGCCAGTTGAACTCGATGCCACCCGAGATCCAAGGACCGGCAAGTCCGACGAGGGCGGGCTTGATGACGTGGTTGTAATAGACGAAGTGACGACGGGCAATCTTGTCGTAGGCCATCTGCACACGACCACCCAGTTCGGGCAGGATCATCACCTTGATGTACTCGTTCTCCATCCAGATGGCCTGGTACTTCTTATCGACCTTCTCGTCGCTCATCGTTTCGATGACGGGATAGGGATAGACCACACCACTCGAGCCTTGATAGACTCGCTTCTCGAGGAACATCGGGTTCTTTTCGGGCTTGCCCACCTCATAGGTAGGAATCGTTACCAGTTCTCTCCAAGCTTTGACCATTGGAAATAAGGGATTTGAAGGGATATTTTGGGATATTAAGGGATATTTGGGGACGTTAGTATCTCTTGTGGATATTTAGGGATATTTGGGGATATTAAGGGAGATTTAGGGATATTAAGGGAGATTTAGGGACGACACCATCGCCTTGTTGGAAATGTAACACAAAAAAACATTCGTCCCTTAAAATCCCCTAGAATCCTTTAAAATCCCTTAGAATCCCTTAATACTAACCTTTTTCCCATTCTGGATGAAGAGGCCGCTGGCGGGAGCGTGATCGACACGACGACCCATCAGGTCGAAGAGGGTGCCTTCGTGCATGTCGCGCGAAACTTCGCGAAGACCGGCTTCGCTGACATCCACGAGGACGACCTTGGTGAGCGTGGCGCCAAAGCCCTGGATGATCAGTCCCTTCGTCTTCAGGGTTGGTACGGTGGCTGCAGGAATCACGAACGGGGTGATCTGCGCGCCCGAGAACTGACCCGTGATGTCGCGGAAGTTGAACTCATGGCTTGTGGTGTTCTCGTAGATGAACTGGGGATTGGATGCCCATTGGCCATCGAAGAACTGCACCATGCTGTAGCCTGCCGCGCCGTCGATGTCGTAATAGAGCACGAGCAGGTCGTCGGCCTCAGTGCCTGCAAAATCGGAGGCGGGAAGGGAGAGCTGGAGGCCATCGCCCCAGGCCATGTAGCCACTGCCCGACCAGAGCGTCTTGCCTGCCTTCGAATACCAGTCGTCGGCAGGATCCTCACCACCCGGTTGCGGCTCGACATAGTCCTGTCCGGAGCCTTCGATGATGCCGCGCAGGGCGTAGGTGTTGTCGACGCGCATGTTGGCCGTGCGATTGAAGATACCGTACTTTTCCGTACCGTTGCCGAAGACGTTGTTGTCCCAGACGAAGGCGGCGAAACCATTTTCACGCACCGCGCTGACGAAGGTCCTGTACCAGTACTCCTGGTTCTCGAGCTGAATCTTCTGCACCTCCTCGGAAGCCGAAGCCTGGAAGTGATTCGACACGCCATATTCGCCGATGAGCACGCCGAGGCCCTTCTGCCACCACTTCTGCTGTGCCTGGCTCAAGAGGTTCTTCATCGTGTTCTCGTTGCTCGAAGGCGTAGCGCCGTAGCTGGCATATTCCTTGCCCCAATAGTAATACTGCGCCGAACCACAATACTCGTAGGGATCGTAGTAGTGGAACTCGACGATGAGACGGCCTTCGACCACATCGTTGGGCACCACGAGGCCATTGAGACCATAATAGGGGTTGCAGCTGTAGGTCTGCACGACGAGGTTGCGGTAGTGGTTCTTGCCACCCGTGGCACGCACGGCATCGACGAAGGTCTGGTTGTAGCTGTTCTGCACGGCCTGGTTCTCGGTGGTTGGCTGTGCCCAGTTGATCTGCACCTCATTGATGCCTGCAAAGGCCAGGTGGTCGTCGTAGTCGGCGAAGGTTGTGGCTATCTGCGTCCAGATCTTGGAGAGGCGACTATTGATCTTCTCCTGATAAGTGTAGAGCGGATTGTTCTCGAGCCACGATTCGTGGTGCGTGTTGATGACGACGAGCAGTTCCTGCCCGATGGCATAATCGACCACTTCCTTCACTCGTGCCATCCAAATCGGGTCGATGGTCATCTGGTCGTAGTCGGTGATGTGTCCCTCCCAGCGCACGGGGATGCGGATGGCGTTGAAGCCTGCCTCCTTCACGGCCTTGATCATCGCCTCGGTGGTTACGGGGTTGCCCCAGCAGGTCTCCCACTTGTTGCGGTCAGGCTGCCATACGTCGTACCAGGCCCAGTCGTTGTTGTCCCAACTGCCTCCGGCGCTCTCCAGCGAATTGCCGAGGTTCCAGCCGGCCTTCACACTCTTGCACCATGTCTGTGCATCCATCGTCATTCCCGTCTCATCGGGTTCTGCAGCAGCGAACATCGGCATCACCGATGCCAGCATCATTGCTGCGAAAGAAAGGTAAATTCTGTTTTTCATTGCTAATATTTGTTTTGTTTAAGATAATTTTCACCACTCCGCAACCACCTCTTTTCCTTCGAGCCAGGCGGCCATGTTGAGGACGAGGAGGTTCCAGTTCTGGAAGCCCTTGTTGAGGACGGGCTCGCCATTGTCGGGGAGATAATATTCGTGGAGGGCACCGAAACGCTCGTAGTCACGGCCCAGGAGGAGGATGGTCTTCTCGGCGAGTTCGCGTGCCTCTCTGTCGAAACCATAGCGAACGAGGCCGCGGAAGGTCAGGTAGTTGGCGACAATCCACACGGGGCCCTGCCAGCTGCTCGGGTTGCCTGAAGCCTCGACGTTGTACATCTTTTCGAGGGGCGAAAGCGTGCGGATGCCGGCAGCACAGTTGAAGTTGATGGTGTCGTGATACTGACGCGCCACGATCTCTCGTGCCTGCTCGTCGGTGGCGATGCCTGCCCATAGCGCCATAAAGCCGCTCCATACGGAGAAGCGCTGAATCAGGCAGTCGTAGCGACGCGGTTGGCCCACGTGCAGGAAGAGGTCGGTGGGCTGCACGCTTTCGACGTCGGGTTTCTGCTTGGGCAGGAGGTTCAGATCGACGCTGTAATAGAAGCCGTCGCGCGGGTCCCAGCAATGCTCCTGGATGTCGTGCTTCAACGTTTCTGCCTCGGCGGCATACTGACGACCGAGGTCGTCGAGATGCAGACACTCGCTGAGATACTGCATGGCGAGCAGTTCGCGATACATCAGCGCATTGAGGAAGATGGAGCCGCTCGACTCCTTGGGACGATAGAAGGTCGAGGGGTCGTTATCGACACCGATGGCGAAGTCATCCTCCCAGAAGAGCAGACCCGTGGCGCTGTGGCGATGCCAGTTCATATACTTTGCCTCGAAGGCCTGAAGCTTGTAGAAGTCCTCACGCAACCACTCGGCATCGCCGCCCTGCCCACGCACGATGAAAGCGGCGTGCTGCGCCAGGATGGGCTTGTGCATATTGCTCTTCCAAGGGTTGATGGTCTTGAGCCACTCGGCACGACCGGGTGAGAAACGCTCAATCCAAATGGGTATCCATCCGTCCATACCGCCATACGAAAGGGCATTGAGGATGCAGCCCTGTTCGTATCGGACAGCCTCCTCGCGGTCCTTTTTCGTGCCATTTTCGAGCAGAATCTGCCGCAGAGCAACGTTGCTGAGCCACGAGTCCCAGTCCCAAAGCACATCGTTATATTGTGCACTGCCCGGTGCCAGGAAGGGATAAGGCAGCGCCTCGCCTGCCTCGCGATACATTCCCTTCATGTCGCGGTAGATATGTTCGCGGCAGATCTTCGTATATCGCTTCACATTCACCTCGGTGCGTTCGGGCACCTGGGCAACGAGGGTGGCTGCCGACAGGAGCAGCACGAGACATAGTAT
>JAZQBS010000008.1:0-10578 GCA_045545875.1 Bacteroidales bacterium | reverse complement strand
CGTTAAACAAAGAAATAATCGGCAATGTGAAAGACACTATAAACACTTACCGAGCACACAAAATAATACACTACATATTCACAAACTTAATTTTAATGCTAATGAAACATTTCGTTTCCCTGCTTATCTTGATAAGCATTTCGTTAGCTACTGCTGTAGCCCAAAGTGTGAGGGGTACGGTTGTAGATACTAGCGGTGAGCCTGTCCCTGGCGCCTCTGTTGTCGTCACGGGCACCACTGTTGGTTCGATTACCGACATCGACGGTAATTTCAGCATTACGGGAGTGGCCCCATCGGGTCATCTCGACGTGTCGTTCGTCGGCTATGTCACCAACAAAGTGGCCTATCGCGCCGGCCAAAACCTTCGCATCGTCCTGGAAGAGGACAACAAGATGCTCGAGGAAGTCGTAGCCGTAGGTTACGGTACACAGAAGAAGGCCAACCTGACCGGTTCGGTGGCCAATGTTGACAACAAGTTGCTCGACAACCGTCCACTGACCAACCTGTCATCGGGTCTCGCCGGCTTGCTCCCAGGCGTATCGGTTGTACAGACTTCGGGCCAGCCTGGTTCCGATATCGGTACGATCAACATCCGTGGTATCGGCACTTTCAATGAGAGCGGCCCATTGGTAATCATCGACGGCTTTGAAGGCACGATGAACGACGTGAACCCCAACGATGTGGCCAGCATCTCCGTGCTGAAGGATGCAGCCTCGTCGTCAATCTACGGTTCGAAGGCTGCCAACGGCGTCATCCTCATCACCACCAAGCGCGGTGAGAGCGGCAAAGCCAAGGTTACCTATCAGGGCCTTGTCGGCATGACCAACACGACCAACAACCCTGAGTTCATGAGTTCGGCCGAGATAGCCGAGACTTGGAACAAGGCGCGTCAGTCGGTAGGCCTGGCTCCGCAGTACACCGACGATGAAGTACGCAAGTTCCGTGATGGTTCAGATCCAGACAACTTCGCAAACACCGACTGGCAGGACCTGCTCTACAAGACCGGCACACAGACTTCGCACAATGTCACGGTATCAGGTGGCAACGAGAACGCTAAGTATCTGGCCTCGGTTGGCTACCTCTACCAGAACGGTGTGGTTGACAACTACAACAAACACCAGACCAGTGCTCGAATCAATCTCGACGTGAACCCCACCGAGAAGATTGAGACCAGCTTCTCAATCAACTACATGCGCCAGTCAGTCAACGAACCTCTCCCCTCGTACAACCAGACATCGGGTGACATCAACGAGTTCGGTTCGACCAACTCCGTATATCAGATCTTCCGCCAGATCAACGTCATCTCGCCAATGGTACCTTATAAGTACAGCGATGGCTCGTACGGCTCAATCTCCGACGGCAACCCAATTGCTTGGGTAGAATCAGGAGCTCATGGCAACAATGTCATCAGCAACTTGCACGGTATCGCTTCAGCCAAGTACTACATCGTGCCGAGCTTCTCCGTGAAGGCAGCCGTGTCGTACAATCGCCATGAGAAGGAAGTTGATCAGCACAACCTTCGCGTGAAGTATCACTCAGGTTCACAGGGCACCACTTATGTGGCCCTCACGATGTCGAACTACGATCGCTCGTCGCTCGACGTAACACCTGAATTCAAGAAGTCGTTCGGCAGCCACAACGTGGATATACTTGCCGGTTATCATGCCGAAATCTACAAGTATCGCCGCACCTACGCTTATCGTTCTGGCATGGCCAATGACGTGGTGACCGACCTCAACGCAGGTTCATCATCAACAGCCAAGGCAGAGGGTTACACCCGTGAACTTGCCATGATGTCATGGTTCGGCCGTGTAGCTTACGACTGGAAGGGTCGTTACCTTTTGGAGTTCAATGCACGCTACGACGGCTCGTCACGCTTTGCCAAGGACAACCGCTGGGGCTTCTTCCCCTCGGTATCAGCAGGCTGGCGTATCTCTGACGAAGCCTTCTGGGATGGCATCCGTGGCGTGATCTCGAATGCAAAGATCCGTGGTTCTTGGGGCAAACTTGGTAACCAGGATCTCGGTTCTTACTACCCCACCATCTCGACCATGTCGCTTGGCTATGGCAACATCTTTGCCGGCACTTATGAGAACGGTGCCAAAACCGTGAACGCCGTGAACAAGAATCTGAAGTGGGAGGCAACTACCACCTGGGGCATCGGTCTGGATGCCAACATCTGGAAGTTCGATGTTACTCTCGACTGGTACGACAAGACCACCACGGGCATCTTGATGGCTGTGAGCGTGCCCGGCACATACGCTTTGAGCAACTATTATGACAACATTGGCGAGGTACGCAACCGCGGTATTGAATTCGCTGTGAACTACAACGACAAGTTCGGTCCTGTACGCTTCCAAGTCGGCGTGAATGGCTGCTACAACATGAACGAGGTTATTGACCTCGGCAAGGACTACGCCTCGGGCGAGCCTATTGAGTACCTCAACTGTGGTTATGACCAGTATAGCTGCCGCCACTATGTAGGCATGGCCATGAACCAGTTCTACGGCTACGCTGTGGATGGATTCCTCAAAGAGAACGAAACGAAGTCATTTGCCGAAGGCGGTTGGGCCGACTACGAAGGCTCGAGCATCCGTCGTGCAGGCGACCTCAAGTATGTCGATCAGAACGGTGACGGCCAGATTAATGCCGACGACCGCGTATGCCTCGGTTCGCAGGATCCGAAGTTCACCTTCGGTTTCCACTTGAACCTCAACTGGAAGAATTGGGATCTCATCGCATTCTTCCAGGGTGCTGCCAACGTGCACCGCTACATGGCTGATGCCCTCGGCGGCCTTGGCAACAGCGACACGAAGCTTAACACCATCTGGCGCGACAGCTATATCCTCAAGGGTGAAGGTGCCAAGTATCCCAACTTGGGCATCCCCGGCCAGAACTATTCAGGCAACGGCGGTCAGAACTCGTTCTGGCTCCAGAACGCTAGCTACGTCCGTATGAAGGACCTCCAGCTCGGTTATAGCATCCCACGTTCTGTAGTTGCAAAGGTAGGCATCTCAGCATGCCGTATCTACTACAGCGGACAGAACCTCTTCACCATCTCGGGCATGATCGACGGCTTCGATCCAGAAATGCCTTCTGGCCGTGGCAACGGTTATCCGCAGACGGTTGTTAATTCTCTTGGTGTAAACATCACTTTCTAAAAACTATTTACAAAAAGTTATGAAAAAGTATTTATATGGTGTAGCTGCAGCCTTGGTGATGATCTCTGCCGCCAGCTGCTCAGACTTCCTGGAGCGTTCGCCAGAAGATGCTCTTTCGCCTGCCAGCTTCTGGCAGTCAGAGAGTGATGCCTATCTGGCTATGACCGGTTGCTACAACGGTCTCAACTACATTTACCACAGCGCTGACTGGGTGGGCTACAATGCCATCTACATGGACTGCCTATCAGACGACTACTTCGCCTACTTCTCGTGGGAGGGCCGTCGTGTGCTCACCACAGGCAACCTTACAGCCAACGATACCGGCACGAGCTTCTTTGAGTTCTCAGACATACGTGCTTGCAACGAATACCTTGAGAACGAAGGCAATGTCAGCTGGGATTCACAGGCCACCGAAGCACAGTATAAGGCTGAGGTGAAGACTATCCGTGCCCTGCTCTACCTCTATCGTTCGGAGTACTACGGCGACTTCCCGCTCATCACCAACACCATCGACGATCCAGGCGACTCGTACGTGACCCGTACTCCTGTGGCTGAAGTTCGCAGCTTCCTCGTGAAGGAACTCGAAGAGGCCATTCCAGCGCTGCCCGATCGCAAGGATGTTACTCAGGGCCGTATCTGCAAGCAGTTTGCTCAAGGACTGCTGATGCGTTACTATCTGTGGCGCAGCGACTGGGCTAATGCTGCCAAGTATGCCCGTGAGATTGTCGAGAAGGGCGGTCTGACGCTTTCAGCCAACTATGCTGACATGTTCCTCGAAGGCAACCAGTATGACAACGAGACAATCTTCGACTTCTCGTTCATCGCCAACACGAGTCGTGACCTCTATGGCAACCCATTCGTTGCCAATGGCGGTCTGGGTGGCTGGTCATCGGTTGTTCCTACTGTCGATCTGATGGATGAGTTCGAGTGCATCGACGGTAAGACGATCCAAGAGTCCCCACTTTACGATCCTACCCGTCCATTCCTCAACCGCGACCCACGTCTGCGTGCATCAATTGTCTATCCCGGTCAGCCTTATCCAGGCTATGGCGACGGCACCACCAAGGGAGGCTATCGCTCGGTTTACAATTCGATGCCTAAGACCATCGATGGCGCCAACAACCAGGACTACTGGAACAATGCAGGCAATGCTTCGAAGTCTGGTCTCCAGTTGGGCAAGTACTTCCAGGCAGCCAACGTTGCAGGAAACGACCTGAGTCACCTCACGCTCCACTTCAAGGCTATGCGTCTTGCCGAGGCTATACTTACCTTGGCCGAGTGTGACATCGAGCAGGGCAACCTGCAGGAAGCCGCTACGCTGATCAACCAGATTCGTGAACGTGCCGGCATGCCAGATGTCGCTGTAACCGATCAGGCTACGATGCGTGCTCAAGTACGTCGCGAGCGCCGCGTTGAGCTCAACGGTGAGGGTCTGCGCCGCTTTGACCTCGTGCGCTACAAGAGTGCTAATGGCCAGCCTTACATTGTGGAGAAGTTCAACAACTTCAGTATCGAGCACATTGATGGTGACCTCATCGACGAGCAGGATGCCAACGGCGACTACATTGCTGTAGTGACCGGACGTTCGGCCGATGCCTTCAGTTCGGACAACTACAAGTCGTACAAGCCTTATCAAGTGCTCTTCCCGATTGGACGAGGCACATTGGATATCAATCCTAACCTCGAACAGAATCCTGGATATTAATTTATCAAGGTCATATTAATAGTCTCGCCCAACCCAAACGCAGGCGTTGGGCGAGATTTTTCGATAATAAATGATGAACAAGCGACTTGCCATTCTCCTAACCGCCCTGATGCTCGTGCTGCTGGTAGTGCACCTCCAGCATGTACAAAAATACCTGTTCTTCTTCCGAGAGCAGCTGATGGTGTTCCTTTACGATCCGTCAATCATTGCCGACCGTTATCTCGGCATGTCCGGACCCGCGCAACTGCTCAGTCACCTGCTGGTGCAGTTCTTCAAGTTACCCTATGTGGGAGCAGTTCTCACGGGTCTGCTGGGTGTCCTCTCGGCCACTTTACTTTGGAAGAGCCTTCGTCGCATCTCACTATCGGTGCTTCTTCTACCGCTTGCCATCCTTCCTGTCATCTTCATATGCGATGGTCTCTTCGATGTCTATTACGACTACGTGGGACTTGTCGCCTACTTCCTTTTCACGCTCTTTCTCTTCATTGACCAATGGTTGGCCTCCCGCCTGCCAAACTTGTGGCGCTTGGCAGCTACTACCCTGCTGGCTCTTCTGCTCTTCTGGATGGCAGGAGCTGTAGCATTGCTCTTTGCTGTCTGCTCGCTCGTCATCGAACTGGTGGCTGCTCCGCGCAAAAGCTGGCAGCTTGTACTGCCCATCCTCGTCATCCTCATCACAGGAGCCATCTGTGTCAAGACGAGCCTCCTCGCCGACTATCGTTATGCGTTCCAGAATGGGGCATATTACGAACCCATCCTAAAGCCTACCAATTTCTATCATACCCCCTGGATACTGACTGCTGTGCTGCCTTTGCTGGCTCCCTTGGCCCACTTCGTTTCGGGCAGGTTGCGTCCCCTGTGGCTCACTATTTGCAGTCTGGCATTGCTTGTCCTCGTGGGTCTTTTTGCCATCCATTCGGCCAATCGCAACGGACAAAAGATGTATCCGATGATTGCGATGGACCATTTCATCGTCACCCATGACTGGCAGGGACTGCTCGACAGCCCCTTTACCAAGTCGGGGAACTTCCTCCTCATGAATCGCCTTAACCTTGCCCTTTCGCATGAGGGCAAGCTACTCGATAATTTCTACGACTACCCACAAGTGGGGCCTTACAGCATCCTTACCGAACTGAAGCAACTCTCGCTCGATGTGGAAATCACCACTACCCTCAGCGAAATCTTCTACCAGATGGACAACATCGCTTCGGCTATGGAGAAGGCGTTCAACACCGTCGAAGGTTTGCGTTACGGTTCACCTTCAAACCTGCAAATGTTGGTTCGCACTAACATCATCTTCGGCGCCTATCCTTTGGCCGAAAAGTACATCCGTCTGCTCGAAAAGACACTGTTCTACAAAGATTGGGCTACCGACCAACGCCGCTATCTTTACAATGAGGAACTGATTAACAACGACCCCGAATATGGTGCCAAGCGCCGCAGTCTGCCCGATAATTGTGAAGAGTTCACCCAGTCACGTGGTGCCTACGCCGACCTTCTGCTCACCATTCGCACCAATCCCAAGGCCATTGCGGCTCGCGACTATGCCATCGGCTACCTGCTTTTGGCCAACGACTCGCCACACATCAACGCCTTTGCTGACGAGTTCTACGGTACGGAACTGATGCCCGAGACTCCGCAACGTCTGCAGGAAGCCATCGTGGCTGCCAACGAGAAAGATCTCGACTACTGTCGTGCACGTGGCGTATCGGAGCAGACCATCGAACAATATCAGCAATTGAAGCAATTGGTGGTCGAGGCACGACGTGGCAATCAGGACATCGGAGCCCTCCTCCACAAGCAGTACGGCAACACCTACTGGTACTACCTCCTCGTCACTTCTCCGCAAATCGCTAAGCTCATTGAGCAAAGCAAGAAGCAACCCGAACCCGAAATGTCCGCACACTAATCCCCTAACGATGAAAAAGACTCCATATATTATAATAATGTGTACGCTGCTTACCGCGTGTAGCAGCGACATCACCATCGACCACCAGCTCGATGTCGAGGCAGATATCTTCCCCGACTACAAGGAAATCACCATCCCCTGCAACATTGCCCCAATGTGTTTCCAGCTCAATGATGCCGAAGGTATCGACACGCGCCTCATCATCGAAGGCGGCAATGGGCGGATGCAGGTAAAGGGCGAGGATGGCGACTTCGACATTCCAATCAAGGAGTGGCGCAAAATGCTCGAAACCAATCGTGACGCCGATCTCAAGCTCACGGTTTGTCGCAAGGAAAACGGCAAGTGGTCGGCCTACAAGCCTTTCTCAATGCATGTCACAGCCGACAGCATCGACTCCTATCTTGCCTATCGCCTCATCCCACCCGGCTATGGACTATGGAATGCCATGGGCATCTATCAGCGTTGCCTAGAAACTTTCGACGAGACACCCATTATGGAGAATCGTCAGACGGAATACAACTGCATGAACTGTCACACGTTCCAAAGTCAGAACCCGAAGAAGATGTGCTTCCATCTGCGCGGCAATCATGGTGGCTCAGTGCTGGTCAAAAACGGGCATGTAGAGAAACTCAATCCTGAGTTTCCCGACACCATCAAGGGCATCGCCTACCCCGCTTGGCATCCTTATGCCGAATACATTGCCTTCTCGTCCAATCGCGTAGCGCAATCCTTCTTTGTGCATCATCGTCAGCGCATCGAAGTCTTTGACACACGTTCCGATGCCGTAGTGCTCGACATTGCTCGCAATAAGATCATCACGGCTCCCCAACTCTCTTCGACCCGTGACTGGGAGACATGGCCTGCTTTTTCGGCCGATGGAAAGACGCTCTACTACTGCACCGCCCCCATCGTCGAACCCATGCCGCAGGAATACAAGAAAGTGCATTTCAGCGTATGCACCATCGGTTTCGACCCTGAAACGGGAACCTTTGGCCAACAAGTTGATACGTTGTTCAACGCAGGTGACAGCCTCAGCTTCAACTATCCACGCGAATCTCCCGATGGTCGTTGGCTCGTCTATAACAAGCAGGAGAGCGGCTACTTCCCCATCAACCACAAGGAATCGGACCTGTGGATGCGCAACCAACAAACAGGCGAAGTATGGCCACTTGAAGCCGCCAACTCAGGCGACTGCGAAAGCTATCATTCTTGGAGTCACAACAGCCGCTGGATTGCCTTCAGCAGCCGACGCATCGACGGACTCTATGTCTGTCCCCATTTCACCTATATCAATGACAAAGGCCAATGCACTAAGGCATTCATCCTACCTCAACGCCATCCACGCGCCTTCTACGACAACCAGCTGAACTCCTACAACATCCCCGAGTTCATCACCGGTGCCGTCGAAGTGAGTCAGCATACCATCGCTGAGACGGTATGGTAAAAAACTATAGTGACTATAATAACTATAGTACCTATAATGAATATAGTCACTATAAAAACAAACTAAAAACACCCATGAAACGAGCATCACTATCACTGATAATCTCCCTCCTTGCAGCCCCTCTTTTTGCAGAAGGGCCAGGAAACGCATGGCAGGACCCGCAAGTCAATGCCATCAACCGCTTGCCGATGCATACCGACTTCACTCCTTTGGAGCAGGAGAATCTCTCTCTGCATGGACTATGGAAATTTAACTTTGTGCATACTCCAAGCGAAGCACCACCCGACTTCTACCAAGTGGGCTACGATGACAGCGCTTGGGGCGAAATGTCTGTTCCTGGGCTGTGGGAGCTCAACGGATATGGCGACCCGCTTTATCTGAATTTCGGTTATGCCTGGCGCGGACATTACACCAACAATCCACCCATTCCTCCTACCGAAGAGAACCGTGTAGGCAGCTATCGTCGTGAGTTCTTCATTCCAGCATCGTGGAAGGGTCAGCAGATCATCGCACATTTTGGCTCAGTGACCTCGAATATCGCACTGTATGTCAACGGTCGTTTCGTAGGGTATAGCGAAGACTCGAAGCTTGCTTGTGAGTTTGACCTGACACGCTTCGTCAAACCTGGTCAGACCAATCTCATCGCCTTCCAGATCATGCGTTGGTGCGACGGCAGCTACTTCGAGGACCAGGACTTCTTCCGTTTCAGCGGCGTGGCCCGCGAGAGCTACCTATATACCCGACCCGTGAAGCACATCGAGGACATCCGGCTGACCACCGCACTCGCGAACCACTACGAAGACGGCACGCTCGACATCAACCTCAAGTTGAGCCACAACCTCAAGGCAACGATCGTCCTCACCGATGCCCAGGGTGGCAAGGTGGAAAGCCTAACGATGAAGGGCAAGTGTGCATCGGCAAGAATCGGAGTGCCTCACGTCTGCCCATGGAGCTGCGACAATCCCTACCTCTACCGTGTGCAAGTGACCCTGCTCGACGAGAAGGGGAACGGCATCCAGACCGTGAACCTTCATGCAGGTTTCCGCAGCGTGGAGCTACGCGATGCACAGCTGCTGGTCAACGGCAAGCCCATCCTCATCAAGGGCGTCAATCGCCACGAAATGGACCCCAATGGAGGTTACATCATCAGCCGTGAGCGCATGCTCCAGGACATCCAGGAGATGAAGAAGATGAACATCAACGCCGTGCGCACCTGCCATTATCCCGACGACCCCTATTGGTATGAACTCTGCGACAAATACGGCATCTACCTCTGTGCCGAAGCCAATATCGAAAGCCATGGCATGGGCTACGGAGAGGCTTCATTGGCAAAGCATGAAGAGTACCGGAAAGTACACTTCGAACGCAATGAACGCCATGTGCAAAGCTGCTTCAACCATCCTTCTATCATCATCTGGAGTATGGGCAACGAAGCTGGAAATGGTGTGAACTTCATGGCCGTCTATGACTGGTTAAAGAAGGAAGATCCCTCACGTCTGGTGCAGTATGAGCGCTCCATCCTCGAGTATGACACCGACATCTTCTGCCCCCAGTACAACGATCCCGACAACGTGAAGCGTTATCTCGATCGCAACGATCCCCGCCCGATAATACAGTCGGAATATGCACATGCGATGGGCAATTCGATGGGTGGCTTCAAGGAATATTGGGACCAGATACGCAAGGAGCCCCGTGCCCAAGGCGGCTTCATCTGGGACTGGGTCGATCAGAGTGTAAACCATCAGTTGAACGGTCGCACCGTGCGTGTCTATGGTGGTGACTGCAACGACTATGACCCCACCGATGCCAACTTCTGCGATAATGGCATCGTAGCTCCCGACCGCACCTGGCATCCCTCAGCCTACGAGGTGCAGCACTACTATCAGGACATCTGGACAAGTCTTTCGAAGGGTATAGGAAAGAACATCCACATTGCGGTGTATAACGAGCATTTCTTCAAAAATCTGTCGAACTATTATCTCAAATGGACCCTTCTTTGCGATGGTTGTCCTGTGAAGGGCGGCGTGATTGAGAATCTTGACATCGATGCCCTGCAGGAACGCACCTATGCGCTTCCCTGCAAGATAGACGAACTTGATGCAGAAAGCGAGCAATTGCTCAACGTTGAGTATTACGAGAAGAACCCATCACCCCTGATTCCCGACGGATGGTGTGTAGCACGCCAGCAGATCGTGCTGAACGGCTATTTGCCTAAGGCATTGGTGTTCGATGAGGTGAAAAACGTTTCTACTCCTACTTTGAACGAAAATGATGGGAAACTGCTCATCCATGGAGCAGACTTCGAACTTGCCATCAATAAGCAGACGGGCTTCATCACGCGTTATTATGCCCATGGCAG
>JAZQBS010000007.1:0-6878 GCA_045545875.1 Bacteroidales bacterium | reverse complement strand
CGATAGCAGCGATGTTGGCGATAAAGATGATGAAGCTCAGGTAGCTGAGGTCGACACCCTCAACGAGTGCATCGGGTTGAAGCACATACTTGTCGAGCAAGTAGTTGATAGGAAGGGTGATGACCAAAACGAACGTAACGGCACAACCCAGTCCCACAGAGGTGCTGACGGTCTTCGACACTGCCAGGTAGGAACACATACCCAGGAACAGTGCAAAGATCATGTTATCGATAAAAATCGACTTGATGAATAGATTAAGATATTCCATTTTGCAGATGTTTTAAGGGTATTACTTGTCCTGAAGATCGGGGTTCTTGGCACGCTGATACCAGATGATGCAGCCGAGGATAATCAGGGCAGCTGCTGGCATGGTGAAGAATCCACAATTCTGATAGCCGTCATAACCAGCTTCGTTGACGAAGCGAGCGAGAACGTCATAGCCAAAGAGAGTGCCGCTTCCGAAGAGTTCGCGAAGAGTGGCGGTGATGAAGAGGATTAGGGCATAGCCAATACCATTTCCAAGACCATCGAGGAGGGCAGGGAAGGGCTTGTTGCCAAGGGCGAATGCCTCAAGACGACCCATCAGAATGCAGTTGGTGATGATCAGACCAACATATACCGAGAGGGCCTTGCTCACATCATAGACGTAGGCTTTCAGGATTTGATTGACAAGAATTACAAGTGCAGCAACTACAACCAACTGAACGATGATACGAATTCGGTTAGGAATGGTGTTGCGGAGCACAGAAATGATCACGTTGGCGAAAGCAAGCACACATGTCAGGGAGATACCCATAACGAGGGCTGGCTTCATCTGCGTAGTAACCGCAAGGGCTGAGCAGATACCAAGCACCTGGACAACCACAGGGTTGTTGGTCCAGAGCGGTCCGGTGAAAACACCGGGTTTCTTTTCGTTTGCCATAACTGTTATTTCTATTAACAATTAACAATTAAAATTACTCAGCCTTTTTGCAGGCGTCACACTCAGCCTTTTCGGCACACTCGGCCTTTTCGGCGCACTCGGACTTGTCACCACATTGAGCCTTGCATTCTTCCTTGCCGCAGGTTTCGGGAGTGCAGGCTTCCTTCTGGCAACCTTCCATTTCGCAGGTTTTCTTCTCAGCGCAGTTGCCTTCATGCTTCTGGCAGCAGCCAGCTTGAGCGGTACCGCCTTGGATGAAAGGAACATAACCGAGGAGAGACTCGTAGATCATAATGCCCACGTAGTCAGATGTCTTTGTAGCACCGGTGATGGCATCAACCTTTTCGCCACCATAGTTCGCGGGTTTGCCAGCCTTGGTAACTGATACAGAGGTGAATTTGCCATCAGTGAAGATGCTCTTGCCGATAAATGCGTTAGCAAATGCAGGGTCGTCTTTAATCTTTGAACCCAGGCCTGCTGTTTCAGAGTCGTGGTCGAAGGATACGCCAGCAACCTTGCCTTCAGGATCAACTGACAGATAACCCCAGATGGGACCCCAAAGACCAGCGCCGTACATGCTCATGATGCGGTAAGGTACGCCGTCGATGTTTGCCACATAAACGGGAAGGGTTGCTTCGGGAATAATCTTACCTGCAGAGAAGAGGCTCTTGGAAGCAATGTCGAAAGCCTTGCCATCGACTTTCTCTCCCTTGGTGTTGACGCAGAACATTGCATCATCCATCTTGAGTTCCTGCCAAAGATCAGCAGCGTTCTCGAAGGTTACTTCCTTGCCAAGCTTGGAGGCTACAGACTGAAGAATCTGTTGCTTCTTCTCGTTATCTGTATTGGCTTTCTGCTTGTCCTTGAGGCCAAGGGAGGCGGCAGAAAGCAGGATGGCTACCAATACTGTCAAAACGGTAGCGTAGATGACAGTATAAACATTTGAATTACGATTCATAGTCTTATGCATTTACGCGTTTTGCACGCTTTGAAATATTAGAGTTAACAACACAGTAATCGATGAGAGGAGCACAGGCATTACCGAGGAGGACAGCCATCATAGCGCCTTCGGGATAACCAGTGTTGAACATACGAATCAGAATAGCCATTACACCAATAAACAGGCCGTAGATGTATTTGCCGGTATTGGTGCGGCAACCTGTTACAGGGTCAGTAGCCATGAAGACTGCAGCAAATGCAAAACCACCGAGGCAGAGCTGCTGAGCAACAGTAGGAGCGTTCTCGGAGAATGCAACGATGATAGCTGACATAAGAGCACCACCCACGAAAACGGAGCACATGATTCGCCATGAGGCTACGCGCGTCACGAGGAGGAGGCAGGCGCCTAAAAGGATGGCTAGCGTCGAAGTTTCGGCGATGGATCCGGGAATGCATCCGAGGAATGCATCCATAGTAGAATAGGTGACAGGATCGAATGTGCCATCGGCAACGGCAGCCAAAGGAGTAGCTCCCGAGAAGCCATCAACTACAGCTGTGCCCTCGATAGGAGAGTTGCAAAGAGCTGAACCGGTGCGCACGAATACCTCGTCACCCGACATTGCTTTAGGATAAGCAAAGAACAGGAATGCACGAGTGATGAGCGCAGGGTTGAAGATGTTCATACCCGTACCACCGAAGATCTCCTTGGCAAAGATTACTGAGAAGGCAGTAGCCACAGCAATCATCCAGAGAGGAGTGTTGACGGGGACGATCATTGGGATGAGCAGACCGGTGGCAAGGAAGCCTTCGGCCACTTCTTCACGCTTCATACATGCAACGGCCATCTCGATGCCGAGACCAACTGCATAACTAACAACAACCTTGGGAAGGAAAGCCACAAGGCCATAGAGGAACTGCATGAACCAACCATCGTTGATGCCGAGAGCCAGGTCGTGCTGATAACCAACGTTCCACATGCCGACGAGAGCAGCAGGTACCAATGCGAGGATAACCATCATGATTACTCGCTTCGAGTCTACCGAGTCGTGAACCTGCACACCCTTACGAGCTGCAGTGTGACGAGGAACGAAGAGGAATGTATGGAAGCTGTCATAGATAGACCACAGCTTCTCATACTTGCCGCCCTTTTGGAATAGGGGGTCAATCTTTTCGTTGATATAATCGTTCAGTTTCATTGGACAGGATAATTTACAGTTTGACAATTATTCCATCTCCTTGCGCAGCTTGACGAGACCGTCAGCGATAACCTGCTGAACAGGATTCTTCGAGACGTCAACAAACTCACAAAGAGCGAAGTCCTCAGGCAGTACCTCGTAAATGCCAAGCTGCTCCATCTTGTCGATGTCGTAGGCCAGGACAGCCTTGTAGAGGTGCTCTGGATAGATGTCCATAGGGAATACACGCTCCCAGTCACCGCTGACGATGAGGGCACGCGGACCACCCTTCAAGCGGGCATCGAGCTTCCACTTCTTGGACTTGAACAGGCCAAAGAGGCCAGCAAGACCGGTGTTGGAGGTGGAGTAACGATTCAAGCCAGGAGTAATCCATCCGAAAATCTCGTCGGTGGTGTCACCTTCGGGAATAACGGTAACGGTCTGTCCCTTGAAGTTAAGAGAACCTGAAAGTCCGGTGGCGACGCCTGTCAGAACGTCACCATTGATGACACGCTGCTTGTACTCAACATGCTTCACCTTGCCATCAAGGATGTCTGCGAGAGAAGCACCTGCCTGCACCTTAGCGTATGCAGGGGCTACGATCTCGGAACCGGCAATGGTGATGATGCGCGAGAAGTCGCACTTGCCGTTGAGAATGCGGCCGATAACGATTACGTCTTGTGCGTTTGCAGTCCAAACGATCTCGCCTTTGTTGATGGGCTTGAAGTTGTTGATTTGCACTCCTACATTGCCTGCGGGGTGTGGACCTTCGACAGTCACCTTCTCGACGCCATTGACGGCGGGAATGGTGGTGCTGGCAGCAGCACCTACATAAACCTTGCCTTTGCTAAGCTTTGCAAGAGCAGCAAGACCAGTCTCGAAGTCTGCTTCCTGACCCTTGACAATGATGTCAAAGTTGGGCGCGAGGGGAGCGGTGTTGAGAGCGGTCACGAAGATGTCGCGTGGCTGCAGGGAAGGATTGGCGAGAACGCCGTAGGGACGCTGTGTGAGGAAAGGCCATACGCCACCATCGAGCATAGCTTGCTTGACCTCATCGACAGTAGCTGTCTTGGGATCAATGACAGGCAGTTTAGCACTGGTGCCCTTGCCATCGTTTGAAATGACGATGCCAAGCACTTTGCGTCGGTCACCACGAACGACCTCCTCAAGGATGCCGCTCACTGGGCTCACGAACTTAATCTCTGGATACTGTTTGTCATGGAAAACCTCGTCTCCAGCTTTAACAGTATCGCCGGCTTTGAGCACAATCTTAGGGGTACACATCACGATGTCGTCGGGAACGAGGGTGACCTTTTTGGCCTCCTTGACGTTCACAAACTTTTCTTCGGGCGTGCCCTCCAGGTTGATGTTCAAGCCTTTTTTGAGCTTAATAACATTTGCCATTAATAATAATGTTTATTGATTGTTGGTTGTGTTTTACATTAATTATTACGCGTGCAAAGTTAGTGAAAAAATCTTAATTTCAAAAATGAATTGTCTTATTTGAATAAAAGAACCCCACTGCTGAAAGGTTGCAGTGGGGTTTGATACTTAAAGTTGTCAAAAAAAGATTCATTAAGGCTGTTTGCCAATGTAAGCAAGAATACCTCCATCGACATAAAGGATGTGGCCGTTGACTGCATCGGAAGCATGGGATGCAAGGAATACAGCGGGGCCACCGAGCTCCTCTGGATTGAGCCAACGTCCGGCTGGAGTCTTGGCGCAGATGAAGCTGTCGAAGGGGTGACGGCTACCATCGGGCTGACGTTCGCGGAGAGGTGCGGTCTGTGGAGTTGCGATGTAACCTGGGCCAATGCCATTGCACTGGATATTGTACTCACCGTACTCTGAGCAGATGTTGCGGGTAAGCATCTTCAGACCACCCTTGGCTGCTGCATATGCACTTACGGTCTCGCGGCCGAGTTCTGACATCATTGAGCAGATGTTGATGATCTTGCCCTCGCGACGTTCCATCATCTCAGGGATGACAGCAGCAGCTACAATGTAAGGAGCAACTAAGTCAACGTCGATGACAGCCTGGAACTCGCTGCGCTTCATTTCGTGCATAGGAATACGCTTGATGATGCCTGCGTTGTTGACGAGGATATCAATCTGGCCAACTTCTTCGTGGATCTTTTTAACGAGTTCGCCCACAGCAACCTCATCAGTAACGTTGCAAACATAACCTTTGACATTGGTGATGCCAGCCTCCTTGTAGTTGTTCAGGCCACGCTCAAGGGCAGCTTCGTTGATGTCGTTGAAAATAATGGTCTTTACGCCAGCGGCAACGAAAGCCTTGGCGATGTTGAAACCGATACCGTAAGACGCGCCGGTGATCCAGGCGTGTTTACCTTCAAGAGAAAAGTCTTTCAAACTTGTCATGTTGATGAAAATTTAATGGTTAGTGGAATATTACAAAATTATTTAGTTTTTATCGATTGACAATTGTTAAATAGCCGAATCGCGTAATATCAAATTGTGGTTGACGATGAGATGCGATGGATGGTTCATCTCTGGTATTTCACCGAGGTGAGACAGAAGCAGTTTGGCAGCCATTTCTCCAATGCGCTGTTGGTGCAGGTCAAACGAGGCCAAAGGTGTAGAGAGGTAGTTGTCGAAGGGTTCGTTGGCTACACCAATGATGGCGATTTCGTCAGGCACCTTGATGCCTTTGCGACGGAAGATATCGATGGCGGTAATAGCTGGGAAATCACCTGCTGAGAAGATTCCATCAGGACGATCTTTCATCTGTAGAATACGTTGTGCGGCTTCGGTACCTGCCTCAATGGTGATGGAACTCTGGAAAAGCCATTCGTCGCGGAACGGAAGCCCAAGGTCTTCGAGAGCTTTTCGATAACCATTATAACGGTCGGAGTAGGAGGGCTGAACGAAAGGACCAGCGAAATGACAGATTTTATGACAACCGAGTTTGTGTAATTGGACTACAGCATCATAACCTATCTGGAAATTGTCGTTGCACACGGAGTCACAATCAGAGACCTTGTCGGGCAAACGATCGAAATATACGAGGGGTATATTATGCTGCGATAGCATTTCGGGATAGACGGGATTCTGTGTCTCGGTAGAGAGTGAAACTGCTACGCCATCGACTTTCTTGGCAATCATAGCTTTGATAGCATTGGATTCCTGTTCTTCACTCTCGCCGCTGGCTGCAATAATGACTTGGAATCCATGCTTTTGTGCCTGATCTTGGAATGATGATATGATAGTTGCAAAAAAGTTGCGGTCAATACGTGGTACTATAATACCTAGTACATTACCTTTGCCTGTACGCAAATGGTGAGCCACGGGATCTGGAATGTAGTTTAATTCCTTAGCAAGTTTTTGCACCGCTTCGCGCGTTTTGAGACTAATGCGTGGGTTATTTTGCAAGGCTCGCGAAACCGTTGAAGCCGTAGTATGGAGTCTTTGAGCCAGGTCGTAAATAGTTACTTTTCCTTTTTCGCCCATGTTGATAAAGATAGGAAATGTTTCTTTTGTTAAAGTGTTGTACGGGTGCAAAGATAATTGTTTTTACAATTAAATCCAAATTTTTTATAGAAAAAATGTGCAATAATAACAAAAATTGCAATAATTTCAATTCCTCCTTTTGTTTTTTAGGCAATCGTTTACACTAAAGCCCAATGACCACGAACAATATATTTTTCGTTGAACCATGTTGCATAATCGAGTTGCTCTTGGTCAAAGATGCCAAAGAGTGCAGATCCTGAACCCGACATACTTGCATAGATGGCACCATGTAGATAGAAGTCGGAGGCCAAGCGGAAGACAAAGGGCTATGACAACTCCTTGGCTCACAGAACGACATGGCTACGATCCGA
>JAZQBS010000006.1:0-11673 GCA_045545875.1 Bacteroidales bacterium | reverse complement strand
GCTACGATCCGACTTGTAAACGTTGCCCTCAAGTATGTCGAAGGTGGCATAATGGGTGACGCTTACCAGACCCGTCTCGGGGTCGGTGGCGCAGGCGGCAAGCATGGCACCTGCCAAAACGCCTAATATGCTGTATTTGATATTCTTTTTCATGACTTCAATGTTCTAAAGGTTCTACATTGATTACTTTGCCCAGAACACCTTGACGGTAGCTCCCTTGGTGGCAGGAACGTTGTTGTTGTAGTTGGTCGAGGAGAGCGGATAGGGGAAGCGCTGACGTACGGTCTTGCTTCCGACGCTCGAGTCAACATTCTTTGGCGTGTAGAGCGTACCTGCCTGATAGGTGGAAGGCATGGAGTTGTGGTTTGCTACGTCGCTATTGATGATGGCGTCAGCGGCTACGTCCGAAAATTCGGGATATCCGATGCGACGCAGTTCACACCAGGCCTCAAATCCAGAGAGTGCCGTGCCGAGGGCCACCCATTTCTGAATGCCAATGTTCTTCATCGGGTTCGACGAGTCGTAGGGGTAGGTGCCAACAACGGCTGCTGTAGCGTCAGCCACACCGCAACGAGCACATGATGCAGCAATAGCGGCACGATAATATGCCTCGGCCTGAGTATGGTTGACATTGATGGTGGCGTAGTACTCAGCAAGGAAGAAGTCAAGCTCGAAGACGGTGAGCAGATCGACGGGCATGTCGAAGCGATACCTGGGCTGTGCGAAATCACTGGTGTTTGCACCGCTCAGTTCAGACGAGAGGTTGGTGCCAGATACGGTGCCAATGAAACCATTGTCTGTTGGAACGAATCCGTAGGCAAGACGCTGGTCGCCGGAGGCAGACAGCGTAGTGCCCTGCAGGGCAACGTTGAGTGCCATGTCGCTGCTGATAGTCAGGCTTTCGGTATAGAGCGGGCTGTAGGAACCTGCAGAATTGCCCCAGCAGAGGTCGTACGTCATGTCTTCGGTGATGAAATTGTTCTCGGCAACGAGAGCACTGATCTTGTCGTTAACGCTGGCAGCTCCATGTTCGCGCATGTAAAGCTTGAGAAGCAGTGTGTTGGCAAACTTGATCCAGTTGGCAGCAGTGCCAACGGCAGCAGTTGTCTTTCCGAAAAGAAGGTTGGCGCAGACCTCATCGGTTGGATCGGTAGCAGCCTTGGCAGCTTCGAGTTCGGAGATGATACCAGCGTAGATGGCAGCACCATCGTCATAGACGGGTTGGGTGATGCTGGTATTGAGTGCCTCGATATAGGGGGCCTCGCCCCAGGCATCGACAATGACTTGGTAAGTGTAAGCGCGGAGCACGGTGGCGGCCAAATAGGTGCCAGGCTCGTCGGCAGCTTGGTTGCGGATCACTTCGAGCTGCTGCAGCGTACGCGAATAAAGCTGAGTCCAAGCAGCCTGGCAGTTGGTGGCAGTGACGAGGAAACGAGAGTAGTCGAGGTAGTTCGAGCAGCCGGCATTTTGGCCATAGACCTGGGCGTTGTAGCCGCCCAATACATTAAACTGCACGCCAAGTGTAGTGGCAAGGTTTACCTCGGGTGTCGGCATGATGTAGTCGTTCTCGACACTGGAAATGGCGTTTGGACTCTGGTTGATATCCAGATAGTCTTCACACGCCGTAAGGCCAATCAGACCCATGCAGGCTAGGGGAAATATATATTTTTTCATATCGTATGCACTTCGTTAGAATTAGAACTTAACTGCAATATTGAAACCGTACTTGCGGCTGGCTGGGTTGGAATAAAGTTCGCCGAAAGAGCCGTAGAGGTCGGTGCCGTAAGAAGATGCATCGGGGTCGATGTAGCAGTTGCTGGCTGGAGTCCAGGTGAAGAGGTTGTTGGCCACGAACGAGATGCGTACATCATCAAGGAAAACCTTCTTCGACCATGCCTTGGGCAGCGTGTAAGAAAGAGACAAGGCACGCAACTTCATGTAGGTGCGGTCAATGAGAAGCTCTTCGCCACCAGTAATGCCGCCGAGGTCGTAAAGCTGCTGGATGCCATCGCCATAAGTGTCGATAGCAGTATGATTCTCGCTGACTACATTCTTGCCGTCCTCACCCTGTGTGACGTTGACTGAGCCGGGGATGATGTAGGCACGACGCAGGTTGTAGATGGTCTCAATGCCGTTGCCCGTGAATCGCATCAGGTTCTTGGTGCGTGAGAACATGTAGCCACCATAGCGCACATCAAAGTTTGCTGTCAATGACAGACCCTTATAGCGCAGAGTGGTACCGAAGCCACCTGTCCACTTGTTTTGAGTGGTTTTTCCAGAGGCTACAATATCGCTGGTGAGAACAGGAAGACCAGTTTCCGCATTAACGACGATATTGCCTTCGCCGGCATAATCGGGATTGGCTTGAAGTTTGTCGTCGATAACAACATACTTAAGATTGCCGTTGGCATCGACGTACTGGGTCTCGTAGGTATAGAGCTGTCCAAGTTCCTTTCCGACAACAGCCTTCATGGTCACCGCATTCTGCGAAGTCGAGAAACTGTTGATGGGGTATTCGCCGCCCAGCTCTTCAGGAAGTGATTCAACATTGTTATAGTTCTTATTCCAGTTGAAGTTCACGTCCCACTGCCAGTCCTTGGTGCGGATAGGGGTGAGGTTGACCATCAGTTCTACGCCGTGGTTGCGCATCGAACCCATGTTGGTGACAATGTAGCTGTAGCCCGAAGCAGGGTCGGCATTGAGGGTCATGATTGCATCTTCGAGGGTGCGATCGTAATATGCAAAATCCACATGGATACGGTTCTTGAGGAAGTAGAGGTCAGCACCGAGCTCCCATTCGGTGGTCATTTCTGGCTTAAGGTCGCTGGCACCAAGGGTGGAAGATGTCTTGAAAGCATTAGTGCCATTCGACATCGGGAAGTTTACGGCAGAGCCTGTATATACGGTGTTGGCAAAACCGCTGACGAAGGTATCGTAGATGTTGTATGGATCAGCATCGTTACCAGTCTTGCCGTATGCAGCACGAATCTTGCCGTAGGAGATGTAGTCCTTCAAGTTGTCAGACAGCACTTCTGAGAACAGCCAGCTGGCGGTGATGCCAGGGTAGAAGAAGTGGTTGCCGTCGAGCGGAAGGGTTGACGACCAGTCATTACGGCCAGTGACGTTCAGGAAGAGCATTTCTTTCCAACCCAAGGTGAAGTCTCCGAGCACGCCCACCAAGCGACGCTTGCTCTGGCTCTCAGAGGGTGTGAGGGATGCAGCATTGGCGAGGTGCCACCAGCCAGTCTCGATTGTGAGGTCTTGACCATCTGTAACTATCTGGGTGGCATAACGTTCGTTGATTTCCACGCCAGCTGTAGCGTTGAGGTCAAAGTCACCCCATTGGTGTGCGTAATTGGCCAGGAAGTCGTGTGTAATCTCATAGCGGCGCTGGTAGCGAGCATAGACGTTGCCAGGCTTGCCGTTGTCGCCCGAGGTCGTGGGATTGTCGGCTGTGATTTTGGGCGTGCCTTCCTTGAGGTCGTAGTCGCCGTAGTCGAAGCCGAAGCGATAGGTCAGCGTGAGATCCTTGATGGGGTTGATATCGACTTGCAAATTGCCGAAAATCTTCTTTTGGCTGAGCTGACTGTAGTTATTTTCGAGCGCCCAGTAAGGGTTGGTGATGCCGTACTCGGTGTAATAGGCGAGGGGGGTGTTGAACGGATTGCTGAGGTCGGCAAGGTCAGCTACACTGATGTTGCGTGGCATCTCATACAGGCCGTCGATGGCAGTGGTTCCCTGGTCGGTGAGAACGCTCTTGGTCAGCGAGTTCGAGAAGTTGATGACACTTGAGAATTTCAACCAGTTGTTGCAGCGGTGGCTTCCGTTCATCGAGATGGTGTTGCGGCTGTACGAATCGGCATCGGTAGGCATGATACCGTCATCACTAACATGCGAATACGAAAGGTAGTAATCGGTGTTGTTGCTCTTGCCAGTCACGCTCAGCGAGGTGTTGTAGCTAACGCCAGCATCGAAGAAGCCCTTGATGTTGTCTTCCACGGCCTGGAACTTCTGGAGCAGCTGAGCATTGTCATAGATGGCACCATAGACACGGAGCGAGCCGTCCATCTCAGGACCCCACGAGCCGTTCTCGTCAAGCGTGCGGTTACCGTCCCAACCTTGACCAAAGATGTTCTGCATCTGTGGCAATCGGGTCACGGTTGACCATTCCATGCCGGCATTCAGATCCACCTGGAAGCTCTTGTCTTTAAGGCTGCTGCCCGACTTGGTGGTCACCACGATTACACCATTGGCAGCACGGCTACCGTAAAGGGCGGTAGCGGCAGCTCCCTTGAGGATGGTCATGCTTTCGATGTCGTTCTGGTTGAGGTTGGTGATGCCACCACCCATGGTGTTGTCGCCATAGGCAGATCCGACGGTGTTGTTTACGATGGGCACACCGTTCACAACCCACAACGGCTCGTTGCTGCCTGTCAGCGAGCTGTACGAACGGATGGTGATGGAGGTAGCTGCACCAGGGGAAGTGGATGTCGTACCAACACTAACACCGGCCACCTTGCCAGCCAAGGCGTCTGACACATTGTTGAGAGGGACAACAGTGAGGTCTTCCGATTTGAGGTTGGCTGCGGCATAGCCGATGGTCTTTTGCGACTTCTTGAGGCCTAATGCCGTAACGACCACATCGTCCAGAATCTTGTCATCTGCTTCGAGATAAACAGTGACCTTGTTGTTCTTGATGCTGACGGTCTGGCTGGCCATACCTACATACGAGATGGTCAGTTGCTTGGCATTCTCGGGAACACTGAGTGAGAACTTGCCGTCGAGATCGGTCACAGTACCGGTGTTCGTGCCTGGCACGATAACAGTTGCACCGATTACTGGCTCTCCATCTTCGGCTGAGATGACGCTACCGGTGACGGTTTTCCTTTGCGCCATCAACATTGTCACACTCAAGACGAGCATGGCAATGATAGATAAGAGTTTTCTCATAACTGATACATTAATAATATTTATTGAACACATTGTATATTGTTTCGACAAGAAATCACTTATTGTGCAGTTTGCTTTTCTAGCAGAAGAGAAGACCATATGGCTTTCTGAAGCCTTCTGACTCGGATTTTGGCTGCAAAGATATGCATAAAATAAATAACTGCAAAGAAAAAAATGAAAAAAGTGACTTTTTTTGTCAAAAAATGCAAAAATGTGCCTTTTTGCATCCGTTTTGCTTTCATTTTCGGATAAATTTGATTAATTTTCTTTAGTCTTCGGCAGTCTTGATATGTTATTGTACTGTTTTGTTTGGTCTGATGATATGTCATCGTGGGATTATAGTTGCTCTCCGAACGTAAAAAAATAAGGGTTCTATGCGAAATAGAGCCCTTATTCGTTGAAATGTGTGAATCTGATTGAATCAATACTCCTTCGTCGAGAACGAGGGAGCAGGCAACCCAGCGCCATTGTAGAGCGTGACGATGGGGTCATCGTCCCACGCATAGCGCACGACCTTCGGGTCGTTCACCTCTTCGCTCCAGACGATGAGTTCGGTGCCTTCGATACGAGCTTCGGCCCAATGGAAGATGCCATCGGCCCCTGCGATACTGAACCCTTGCGAGACGAGGCAGGGATTCTCCACACTGTGGGGCTTGGCAGCACGCAGTTCAAGGCCTTCGGCTGTGCCCGGCTTGAACGTGATGCGGGCCTTGCCATCGCTGAACGTCACGCCTTCGTACGATGGACCTTCGCTCACCTCCTGGGCTTTGCCCAGATAGAGACGCTGCATCTGCAGAGCAGCACGACGTGCCGACTCCTTCTTGTTGAGCGGGTGGATATCGTTCCATTCGCCAAGGTCGATGGCTGTCACGAGGGCAGCCTTGTCGAGAGCTTGGGTGCCCAGACGTTGCGATTCGCGGATCTTGGCCCATCCGCCGCCATAGTTGGCATTCGGATGGCGCTCCATATAGTTGGCCAGTCCGAAGATGACGGCAGGCACATTGCCGAAGTCGCGACGCCAACCCTCAATCAGCACGGGGAGCAGCTTGCGGTATTCGTCGGGACGACCGGCATTGGTCTCGCCCTGGTTCCAGAGGATGCCTGCGATGCGGTAGTTGCGCAGCGGATAGATGGTGTTGTCGTAGAGGGCAGAGGCATTGCCGTTGTTGACACCTTCGACACCAGGCTGCCGCGGCATGAGTATGCCACGCTTCATGCGCCAGTTGCCTTCGAGGTCAATCGTCTGGCCTCCGTGGAAGAAGAGTTTGTAGGGTTTTTCTTTCACGAATTTCTCGGGGCTGCCATTGGTGCGCAGCTTGATGACGAGGACGTTGCGTCCTGCTTTGAGCAGGCCGGCGGGCAGTGTATATTTGCGCGGAGGATACTGGTAGGTGATTTCGCCCACCTTCACACCGTTCAGATAAGCTACATCGGCATCGACGAGGCAACCCAGACGGAGCAGGGAATCCTTGCCGACGAGTTCCTGCGGCACGTTGAATTCCTTGCGGAACCAGAGTGTGCCTACCCATGTGCGTCCGTCGGCATCGCCCAAATGAGGGTCATATTGGTTCACGATTTCCCAATCGGAATCGTCGAGGTCGGTCTGCATCCATTGTCCTTTCAGTCCGGGATCTTCTTCGAGCAGCTGGTTGTAGGTCTGTCCGATGACGCGGTTGAGTGCTACACAGCGCTCCAGATATCCTGGCTGCTTGAGATGCTCGACGGTCTGGACGTGACGTGGCGCATTTTCGCGAAGCAGGTCGGTCGGGATCCATGCCACGATGTCCGAGCCGCCCATGCTGCAGTTGATGATGCCTTGCGGCACACCGCCCGAACGCTTGTACATCTCCTTGGCAAAGAAGTAGCCGATGCCCGACCAGTGTCCCACCTTGTCGGGGCTCATCGACTCCCAGGGATAACTGCCCTGCTCATCGATATCGTCCTGCGGGCCTTTGATCGATGGGTTGCGTCCCGTCTGCATCAGATGGATGGCGGGGTTGGCGTCGGTGTCGAACTCATCCTTGTAGAGGTCAACCAGACGTGCGGTGTGCAGGTCCATGTTCGACTGACCCGAGCAGAGCCAGACGTCGCCCACGTAGATGTCCGACAGCTTCCGTTCGTTGATGGTCATCGTGTAGGGACCGCCCACCATGTTCTTCTTCGTGGTCGGGATATACACCATCCAGTTGCCTTCGGCATCAGCGGTGCCCACATATTTCTTTTTTAAAAAGGTGACGGTGACTTTTTCGCCGGGGTCGGCAGTTCCCCAGATGCGAACCGTCTCATTACGTTGCAGCACCATGCCATCCGAGATGAAGCGAGGTGTCCTGACTTCGGCCTGCAGGCTTGTCAGCGGCAGTCCGGCAAGTAGTGTGGAAAGAACAAGAGTTTTATAGAATTTCATAGGTCATGAGATTGGTTTTACGATGCAAATATAGTGATTTATGTTATATATTGTCCCCAAAAACGAATTAATTTTCGGCAATGTAACAATTTCTATGTTTATTGTTACAAAAATTGATTCGACTTTCCAAAAAAAACATTATCTTTGCACCGATTATTTCATTCGTGGTATCATAATCTTTCAACATAACAAATTACATTACCCAATCATGAAAAGGTATCTATTCCCTCAAGACTACATGGCCGACCCTTCGGTACATGTTTTTAACGGTAAGATTTTCATCTACCCATCGCACGACTATTATTCTGGCATCCCCGAGGACGACTGGGGCATCCACTTCGACATGAAGGACTATCATGTGCTTTCGATCACCGGTGACCCCATGACGGGTGAGGTGAAGGACGAAGGCCTTGCATTGACTCGCGAGCAGATTCCGTGGGCTACGAAGCAGCTTTGGGACTGTGACGTGCAGGAGAAGGATGGCAAGTACTACATGTATTTCCCTGCCAAGGACAAGACCGGCATCTTCCGTTGCGGTGTCGCCATCAGCGACAAGCCCGAAGGCCCATTCATCCCCGAGCCACATCCCATCGAGGGCAGCTACTCGATCGACTATGCCATCTTCAAGGATGACGACGGAACCTACTACATGTATTTCGGCGGCATCTACGGTGGCCAGTTGCAGCGCTACAACGAGCAGAACGAGGCAGTCAACTTCCCAAGCTTCCCTGCCGACGACGAGCCTTGCATCTCTCCCCGCATCGTCAAGCTCAGCGACGACATGCTCAGCTTTGCCAACGAGCCCAAGCCCATCCGCATCGTCTATGAGGACGGCACACCCATGAAGATGGGCGATCCGCATCACTTCTTCGAGGCTTCGTGGATGCACAAGTACAATGGCAAGTACTATTACAGCTACTCTACCGGCAACACCCACTTCCTCTGCTATGCAGTCGGTGACAACCCCGAGGGTCCATTCGTTTACCAGGGCGTCATCCTCACTCCTGTCGAGGGTTGGACCACCCATCACTCCATCATTGAGTTCGAGGGCAAGTGGTATCTCTTCCACCACGACTGCAAGCCTTCGAAGGGCTACACTCCACTTCGCTCCCTCAAGGTTTGCGAATTGAAGTATGACGAGAATGGCAAGATCATTACGATTGACGGAATGGAGGACTAAGGGATTCTAAGGGAATCTTAGGGATTTTAAGGGATATTTAGGGACGTTACTAATAATAGTAGAGAATATGGTCGATTTCACAAGGATTATTGCTTGGCAGAAAGCGCATCAACTGACACTTGCAGTTTATTCTTTGGTTAAATCATTTCCCGAATTTGAGCGTCATGGCCTATCATCCCAGTTTACTCGTGCCGCAGTTTCCGTCGCAGCCAATATAGCCGAGGGAACACAGAAGATGAGCAAGTCCGACAAACTGCGATTCTTGAACATTTCGCAGGGCAGTTTGTCTGAATGTCGGTACTACATCATTCTTTCCCGCGATCTCGAATATATAAATGAGAAGGAGCAGGCTCTCTTGAATTCCCTATTTGATTCCTCTTGTTATTTTTTAAATAAATACATCGAAGGAATCGAAAAGAATAATGGAATTAAAGATAACTTCGCCGAAGGTTAGCATCTGGGCTTTTGCTCGATTTATTCCCTTCTTATCAAGCGAAACCATCGTCCCTTAACATCTCTAAAATCCCTTCATATCCCTTTATCTCCCAAGTCGTCAGGCGATACTATCGTCCCTTAATATCCCTTAATATCCCTTATTATCCCCAAATATCCCTTAGTTAATATGTCAAACGAACAAGAGGCAAAAGGCTTCTACAAACTTAGTTGGTTGCAGCGCATCGGCTTCGGCTCGGGTGACCTTGCACAGAACTTGATCTTCCAGGTAATTTGCACCTACCTGCTGTTCTTCTACACCGACATCTATGGACTCACACCTTCGGCTGTGGCTGTGATGTTTACGGTAGGCAACGTGGCAAACGTCATCTGGGACCCCATTGTGGGCACGCTCATCGACAAGAGCAATCCACGTTACGGCAAATATCGCTCCTACCTGCTTTATGTAGGTATTCCGCTTTCGGGATTCGCCATCCTTTGTTTCTACAACGGATTCGCACCCTCGCTGCTCTATGCTTACGTGACGTATGTGGGCATGCAGTTGCTCTATACCTTCATCAATGTGCCCTACGGCGCACTCAACTCTTCGCTTACGCGCGACACCGATGAGATCACCATCCTTACCTCCGTGCGTATGTTCATGGCAAACGTCGGTGGCCTTGCCGTCAACTCGGGTCTGCCGTTGATCATCGCCTGGATTGCAAGTTCGGCTTCCGACAGCCTTCCCAAGGAGCCTTCGGCATGGTTCACCGCAATGACCATCTATGCCCTCGTTGGCTTGTGCCTGCTCGTATTCTGCTTCTCGCAGTGTAAGGAGCGCGTCGTGATGGATGCCAAGGACACCGAAGACGTGAAGGTGAGCGACCTCTGGATGGAGTTCGTGCGTAACCGCCCGTTGCGCGTCATCGCTTTCTTCTTCATCACGGCCTTCGCCATGATGTCGGTAGGTAATGCCGCTGGTGCTTACTTCATCAACAGCAACCTCGGTGGTACGGCCCAGCAGTTGTCCATCTTCATGGCCCTCGGCTCTATTCCTGCATTCATCTTCATGCCTCTCGTTCCTGCCATCAAGAAGGCAGTAGGCAAGAAGAATATGTTCTATCTCTTCCTCGGCGCAGCCGTCGTGGGTATGGCAATGCTCTATTTCATTGCCAAGATGGAGCACCCCAACATGATGATGGTCTATATCGCCCAGTTCATCAAGAGCACGGGTGTGATTGTGGCTACTGGTTACATGTGGGCTTTGGTTCCTGAGGTTATTTCCTATGGCGAATACACCACCGGTCGTCGTATTTCGGGCATCGTCAACGCCCTCACCGGTCTGTTCTTCAAGGCTGGTATGACCTTCGGTAGCATTGTTAATCCAGCAATTCTCGGTTTCGTGGGTTATAACAGCAAGACCATCGAGCAGACTCCTTTCGCTCAGGAAGGTATCCTTTGGATGGTGTGCGTCATCCCGGCTGCTCTGTTGTGCCTGGCCATGTTCATCATCTCCAAGTATGAACTGACCGACGAAAAGATCGACCAGATCAACAAGGAGATCGAAGCACGTCGTACGAACAACTAATTACCTTTATAACGGAGAGGCGGGAAGGTAAAATCCCGTTTCTCCGTGTCTTTTTATATTGATTACACATTATTTGCACATCTTATGAAACGTGTTCTGTCTCTCATCCCTTTCTTTGCCATCTGTATCGGGATCCTGGCACAACCGGCCACCGTGCGCCGACATGGGACGGCGACCCAGCTCGTGGTCGATGGTGCTCCCTATCTGATCATCGGTGGCGAGACATCCAATAGCGCAGCGTCAAGTCCCGACGACATCGCCCGCTGCTTTGCCCATCTGCATCGCATGGGGCTCAATACGGTGCTGGTGCCCAACTATTGGGACCTCTTCGAGCCTGTCGAAGGGCAATATGACTTCTCGTTGGTCGATGCTGTCATCAACGAGGCACGCAGGAATGACCTTCGCGTGGTTTATCTGTGGTTCGGTGCATGGAAAAACTCGATGTCCTGCTATGCGCCCGAATGGTTCAAGACGGATTACAAGCGTTTCTCGCGAGCCCATACCAAGGCAGGCAAACCGCTGGAGATAGCTTCGGCATTCTCCGAAAATGTCTTCAAGGCCGACAATCGTGCCTTCGAAGCCTGGCTCAGGCATCTGAAGGAGGTCGATGGCGAACGTGGAACCGTCCTGATGGTACAGATCGAGAACGAGATTGGCATGCTCGAAGATGCACGCGACTACAGTCCCGAGGCTGTCAAGCAGTATCAGGCTGCCGTTCCTCAGGAACTGATGACCTTCCTCAAGAAGAATCGTCCGACCCTCCATCCCCAGTTGAAGGCCCGCTTGGATTCCCTGGGGACCGAAAAACTGAAGAATCCCACTTGGGGCGAGGCTTTCGGAACCGATGTCTATGGCGACGAGTACTTCACGGCCTACTACTATGCCCGATATGTCGAGCGCATGGCGCAATCCGTACAGGCCATCTATCCGCTGCCTGTCTATGTGAACGCGGCGATGAACAGCCGAGGACGCAATCCCGGGCAATATCCTGCTGCTGGGCCTTTGGCCCATCTCAAGGACATCTGGCATGCTGCTGCCCCCTCGTTGCTTTGTCTGGCGCCCGACCTCTACGATTCGGGGTTCACTTCCTGGACGCGTCAGTATGCATTGCCCGACAAT
>JAZQBS010000005.1:0-4964 GCA_045545875.1 Bacteroidales bacterium | reverse complement strand
TGTGATCCAAGGAGTTGTCATAGCCCTTTGTCTTCCTAAGACCGCTTGGCCCCGACTTGCAGACGCTCTATTTCACTACGCTCCAGTCCGGCAAGCCCGACACCTGCCGTCTCTATATGCTCGCCCTGCCAAGCACCAATGTGAAGAAGAAGGGTAAGTCGGATCGTAGCCATGTCGTTCTGTGAGCCAAGGAGTTGTCATAGCCCTTTGTCTTCCTAAGACCGCTTGGCCTCCGACTTTGCCGTTGGGGCTCAGCACGAAGCCCTGGGGGAAGGCGTCGTTGATGCTGTCGGAAAGTTGGCGGACTTCGCCATTGGTGGTGGCCATCCAGAGCTGGCGACCTGTACCCTTCGGCTGCTTCTTGTCGATGGTGCCCCAGAGGAAGGCGAGCTTCGTGCCGTCTTCGCTGAGCGTGATGCCTTCGGGTTTCTGTCCGATGCCTTCCTTTATGAGAATGGCATCGGGGCAGGTTATCGCAGCACCCTTCTTCTTCACATTGGTGCTTGGCAGGGCGAGCATATAGAGACGGCAGGTGTCGGGCTTGCCGGACTGGAGCGTAGTGAAATAGAGCGTCTGCCCTTTCTTCGAAAATCCGTAACTATCAACGTGTTCGAACGTTTTTGCAACCGTGCTGTCGGCGATGAGGCGCACATAGAGCGTGCTGTCCTTGGCTTTGAGCTGATAGGCCAGCCAATCGGCCTGGTCGGCAATCTTGTAGTTGCGCAGCGAGTCGATGCGTTCGGCGGTACGGGTTGCCAGATTATAGATGAAAAGCGTGTCGAGCGGCGTGTTCTTGTCCTTCTTAGCCTTGTCGTCGCCAGTGTTCTGTTCCTTCAGGGCACGGGCGTTGCTTACGGCTTCGGTCTCGTGCGTCTTGACGAGGAGATATCTGGATGACTGGGTGAACGAGAAGCCATTGATGGGGAAGAAGGTCTCGATCTGCCGGCCCTGCGCATCGAAGAGCAGGGCGGTGGCATCGCCGGGATAATCCTTGACCTTGGCAGTCTTGTCGCCATCGCCGCGCCAGGGTTCGTGCACGATGAGGCTGTACTGGCCATCGCTGGTGATGGCACGGTGGGTGATACGCTGCCACTCCATGATGTCGTCGATGGTGAGGGCACGCTTCTGGGCGGAAAGAGGCAGCACAGCAATGGTCAACATCGCTGCGGCGAAGAGATAATTAAGAAATGCTTTTCGAATCATAGTTGCTGATATATGTGGGTGCAAAGATAACAATTTTTGTGCAAATGACAAAAAAAGCACACGGAAATTTGCATTTTCTACGAAAAGTTCCTATCTTTGCAGAAATTTATACGAACACTATGGCAACAGAATACATTACACTCAGCCGTGCCGATGGAATGACAAAGAACAATACTCCATTTGCACAATTCAAGATTGCGAACGAGAAGGAGACCATCAACCTCGCCGTGTGGGACTGCAGTCCCAAGATGGGTCCGCAGGTGGGACAACTCGTGTACTTCATGAATATCCAGGACCGCAACGGCAAGAAGTCGGCTAATGCCAACGACATGCGTGTCGGACAACTTGCGGGTGAATTACATCCCTTGTATCATCTGATTCCAAGGCCCACGAAACGCTCGGACTGGGACGCTTGCCTCGAGAATCTGCTCGGTTTCTGCAGCGACGAGAAGCTGAAGCCCATCATCACCGAATGGGGCAGCAAGCTCTACGACAAGTACGACAAATGGCCTGCCGCTTCGGGCATGCACCACGCTTTCCCCGGAGGTCTGGCTACGCATACCTATCAGATGCTCCATATGCTGGAAGGTCTTTATTCCTGCCTGCCTTATCCGATCAAGATTGAGCGCTGCATCCTGGCCATCCTCTTCCACGACTATGGCAAACTGCGCGAATACAACCAGGCTGGCGAGACGCAGGAGGACATGTACCTGCTGGGACATATCTACATCTCGGCCTACACCTTGCAGCATGTGCTCGAAAAGGCAGGCATCGAACAGGAGGAGGTGAAGTGCCTCATCCACTGCGTGCTGGCGCATCATGGCGAGAAGGAATTCGGTTCGCCTGTGGTTCCCTGTCTGCAGGAGGCTGTGGTCATCAATATGCTCGACAACCTTTCGGCCAAGACCGATAGCCTCGAAGGGACGGGCGAGAATGAGTATTGCTCCGCCCTCGGCACACATGCCATAAAGAAATAACGACCTTCTCCCCTGGTCCTTGTCACACACAAGATAAACGGCTGCTCCATCTGGGGCAGCCGTCGTTATATAAATGAGTAGTTTCTGAGTAGAGAAGAATATATTTTAGTTATTTAGGGATATTTGGGGATATTAAGGGATATTTGGGGATGTTAAGGGACGTTACTTTCTGTTTAACTAGTGATAATTGGGGATATTAGGGGATATTAAGGGATATTAGGGGACGTTACTATCGCCTATTGAGAATGGGACCCAAGAAGCAATCGTCCCTTAAAATCCCTAAGAATCCCTAAGAATCTCTAAGAATCCCTTAGAATACGCCCTGCGCCATCATGGCCTTAGCGACTTTCATGAAGCCAGCCACATTGGCACCCTTGACGTAGTTGATGTAGCCATCGGGTTCCGTTCCATACTTCACGCAGTTAGCATGGATGGTCTCCATAATGGTGTGCAGACGGGCATCAACCTCCTCCTTGGTCCAAGAGAGACGCTCGGAGTTCTGTGACATCTCGAGGCCGGATACCGATACGCCACCGGCGTTGGCAGCCTTGCCTGGAGAGTAAAGGATCTTTGCCTGCTGGAAGACCTTGATGGCTTCGGGAGTAGAAGGCATATTGGCACCCTCGGATACGGCGATGACACCATTGGCTACGAGCGCCTTGGCAGCCTCCTCGTTGATTTCGTTCTGGGTAGCAGATGGCAGAGCGATGTCGGCCTTCTCAAACCAAGGCTTTTTGCCCTCGACATACTTGGCTGTTGGATACTGCTCAACATACTCCTTGATACGGCCGCGCTGTACCTGCTTGAGGTCGAAGATGTAGTCGAGCTTCTCGCGATCGATTCCATCGGGATCGTAGATGTAACCATCGGAATCGGACATGGTGAGCACCTTGCCACCCAACTGGAGCACCTTCTCGGCTGTGTACTGAGCCACGTTGCCTGCACCAGAGATGAGGACGGTCTTGCCCTTGAGCTCGAGACCACGGGTCTTCAGCATCTCGCAGAGGAAGTAAACGTTGCCGTAACCGGTAGCCTCAGGACGGATGAGAGAGCCGCCGAACTCGAGACCCTTGCCGGTGAGTACGCCCTGGAACTGATGGGTATATTTCTTGTAAGCGCCGAACATATAGCCTACCTCACGACCACCTACGCCGATGTCGCCTGCAGGAACGTCGAGATCTGGACCAATGTGACGGGTGAGTTCAAGCATGAAAGCCTGGCAGAAACGCATCACCTCAGCGTTGGACTTGCCACGAGGAGAGAAATCAGAGCCACCCTTGGCACCACCCATAGGAAGGGTTGTGAGCGAGTTCTTGAAGGTCTGCTCGAAGGCAAGGAACTTCAGGATACCGAGGTTCACCGACTTGTGGAAACGAATACCACCCTTGTAGGGGCCAATGGCGTTGTTGTGCTGCACGCGGTACCCCATGTTGGTCTGGATGTTGCCCTTGTCGTCCATCCAGGTGACGCGGAACTGATAGATGCGATCGGGGATGCAGAGACGCTCGATCAGGTTTACCTTGTCAAACTCGGGGTGCTTGTTGTAGGCCTCCTCGATGGTGGAAAGAACTTCTTCTACGGCCTGATGGTACTCAGGCTCGTTAGGAAATCTGCGTTTCAGATCCTCAAGAACTTTTTTAGAATCCATAGACTTTGATAAATTTACAGTTTATAATACAATACCTTTAATAATTGAATTGTCATTTTGCTTTTTTGCGGTGCAAAGATAAAGCATATTTTTATTTGCTCCAAATTTTTCGCGCAAAAAATCGTTCAAATGCCGAAAAAAGTTGATTTTTGTTCAAAAAATCGCAAAAACGTGGCTTTTTGTAATCTTTAGTTGCTTCATTTTATGCGAAGAAAACTGCATATAATATGCAAAAACCGCAACTCCAATGCGGGAGTTGCGGTCGAAAATGCGAATATTTATGCAATAGGCTTATTTCACAACCTTCTTGCCATCGACGATGCAGATGCCTTTGGCGTCATTGACGCGCTGGCCAAGCATGTTGTAGGTGATGCTTGTGGCAGTTGGAGCGACCTCAACGCTTTCGATGCTTACGATATCCTGAGGAGCAGCAGGAGCGCCGAAGCCACCACGCAGGTTGGCAACACGGAGTTCATAGGTGCCTTCCTCCTCCATGGTGTAGCTGGTGGCGTTGGCATCGAGAATTGCAGCGATAGCGCCGTCCTTCACGATTGCATAAGCCGGTGCACCTTCTACAGGAGCCCAGATGAGGGTTTCGCCATCGGTGAAGAAGTCGACAGCGTCGAACTGTGCTGTATACTGCTCGGGCTTCCAGTCACCGAAGATGTTGTCGGTGGTGAGGGCAGCAGCCTCCTCGGCGGTGAGGACGGTCTCGTACTCACGATTGCCGGTGTTGTGGGTGAAGTTGACAACATTCGAAGCAGGAGTGGTCACGTTGCCCTCGGCATCGGTGGTGTTGTACTCCTTGAAGCAGTAGGCGGCAATGTTCATACCGGCGGTGGTCCAACGGCTGGCAGCAAGCGAGTTGTCGAGCACCTTGGTGTTGATCCAGTAGCAGGTCGATTCGCCACCCCACGAACGTGCGAAGGTGAACTGCTTGCATTCGCTCTTGACGGTGCAGTCGAGGAAGACGTAGCCATAGTTCTTGCGTGCATCGGTCGATGCGGTGCAGTTGGGTGCTGCAATCACGTCTTCGCCATTGCCTGGATCGACGCTGCGGCTCTCGTTGACGAGGGCTAAGTCGGAGGCCAAGCGGTCTTAGGAAGACAAAGGGCTATGACAACTCCTTGGCTCAC
>JAZQBS010000004.1:0-5601 GCA_045545875.1 Bacteroidales bacterium | reverse complement strand
GTGGCGTCAGCAAATCAAGGACATCGACGGACTGCACGCATGGCTTCCTGCGGGGCTCGGTGATGAGCGTATGCGCAAATGGGACATCAAAAATGTGCCCACGGTCATTGTTTGCGACATGTACAACAACCAGCAGCAGCGTAATGAATGGGGACAGCGCCTGCGTGTCTCTTTGGATCGTATCCCCAACCGAAGTACCTTTACACATACACCAAAAAATATACCAAACCGTGGTCGTTAGAACTATTTCTGCCGCCTTGCAGGGCATCGATGCTACTCCCGTCTATTGTGAGACGGTGACGACGCAAGGCATTCGAACCATTATGATCGGCTTGCCTGATGCGGCTGTCAAGGAAAGCCGTGACCGCATCGAGAGCGCTCTGCGCGAAGCGGGTATGCGTTTTCCGCGACGTGCAGTTACCATTAATCTCGCTCCTGCCGATGTACGTAAGGAGGGTTCGCTCTATGATGTGCCCATCGCCGTGGCTGTGATGGCTGCCGATGGTAAGATACCTACCGACAAGCTTGAACAATATATGATGGTGGGCGAATTGTCGCTCGACGGAGCCGTCAAGCCCGTCAAGGGGTGTCTGCCTTTCGCCATCCTGGCACGTCAGATGCATCTCAAGGGCATCATCGTTCCACGTGAAAACGCCTGCGAGGCTGCCGTGGTCAACAATCTCGATGTGCTTTGTGCCGACACGCTCAAGGACGTTATGGACTTCATGGCTGGAGAATCCGAGATGGAACGCAAGGAGATGAACACGCGAGAGATGTTCGAGAAGGCCGAACGTACATATCCTCACGACTTCAAGGACGTCAAGGGACAAGAGATGGTGAAGCGCGCATTTGCCATCGCTGCAGCTGGCGGACACAATATGATTATGGTGGGTCCTCCAGGCGCTGGAAAGTCGATGATGGCGAAATGTCTTCCTTCCATCCTTCCTCCACTTTCGCTTAGCGAGGCTCTCGAAACCACCAAGATTCATTCCGTGGCGGGGTTGCGAGCCGAGACAGGTCTGGTCACTCAGCGACCTTTCCGTTCCCCTCACCATACCATCTCGAGCGTTGCCCTTATCGGCGGAGGCACGAACCCGATGCCCGGTGAGGTCAGTCTTGCGCATAATGGGGTTCTTTATCTTGATGAGCTTCCTGAATTTTCGAAATCGGTACTCGAGGTGCTTCGCCAACCGCTCGAAGATCGTCAGATTACCATTGCCCGAGCCAAGAATACGGTGACCTATCCGGCTTCGCTTATGCTCGTTGCCAGCATGAACCCGTGTCCCTGCGGCTACTATAATCATCCCACGCATCCTTGTATCTGCAGTGAGACACAGGTGCGCAAGTATTTGGGACGCGTGTCAGGACCTTTGCTCGATCGAATTGACCTGCAGATCGAAATTTTGCCCCTGAGCTTTGAAGAGGTGAGCCGCACGGGTGTGGCCGAAAGCAGCGCTTCCATCCGCGAACGTGTCATCAAGGCACGCCAGATTCAGGAGGAACGTTTCCGTGATGAGCCTAATGTTCACTGCAATGCTCAGATGACACCGGCCATGCTTCGCCAGTACTGTCAACTCGACGAAAAGGCACTCAACATGATTCAGCGCGCCATGACAAGGCTCGACCTGTCGGCTCGTGCCTATGACCGCATCTTAAAGGTTGCCCGAACGATTGCCGACTACGACGGCGAATCCAATATCTCGTCCACCCACATCGCAGAGGCCATCAGTTATCGCAACCTTGACCGCAGTTCGTGGGGACAGGGGTAAATTTTTTCAATTAACAATTAATAATTAATAATTAATAATTAACAATTTACAGTTGGGTCGCCATCATTCCCATCATTCCCATTACCCCCATTCAATAATATGAGAAAAATACTTTTGTTACTGGTGTTCGCCTGCTGCATTACGCTGACGGGCATAGCACAGATGGATCCTTATCCTACTTATCCAAACCCAATTCTTTGGGCTGACGTTCCCGATCCCGATGTGATTCGTGTCGATGATAATTTCTATATGGTCACCACCACGATGCACCAGTTTCCGGGTGTGCCCATCATGCGGTCGAAGGACCTTGTGAACTGGGAGACCATTGGCTATGTGGTGGACCGATTGACCGATTCCCCGCGCTACGATTTGCAGGGAGGCACTGTCTATGGTCGCGGCCAGTGGGCCACATCGCTCAAATATCACAACGGGAAGTTTTACGTCCTTTTTGCGCCCAATGAGATGGGCGATATGGGTCGTTCCTACATCTATTCTGCCGTGGATCCTGCAGGTCCGTGGGAACTCGTGTCGCGTCTGCCGCATTTCCACGACTGCTCGCTGCTGTTTGACGACGATGGTCGCGTCTATGTGGTCTATGGTACGGGAGAATTATGTGAATTGAAGCCCGATCTTTCGGGCGTCATCGAAGGGAGTCACATGAAGATCTTTGAGCGTGAAGCCGATGAAAAAGGCCTGCTCGAAGGTTCGCGTCTGGTGAAGCATAACGGCAAGTACTATCTGTTGATGATTTCGCAGGTTTGGGCACCCGGACGCTATCGTCGCGAGGTATGCTATCGTGCCGATGATATCCACGGACCTTATGAGAAGAATGTTATTCTGCAGTCCGACCTCGGCGGTTTCCCATACGTCGGACAGGGCACCATCGTTGATTCGAAGGATGGCGATTGGTATGGTATTATCTTCCAGGATCATGGAGCCGTAGGTCGCGTAATTACGCTGATGCCTTGTCGCTGGCTGGATGGTTGGCCCATGCTGGGCGACGAATATGGAAAGGTTCCAGAAAATATGCGTCCTGTGGTCAAGGGTCAACCTGTGACATCGTTGATGATAAGCGACGATTTCGAAAGTCCGACATTGGGACTGCAGTGGCAGTGGAATCACAATCCGAACAACGAAGCCTGGTCGCTCACCGAACGTCCGGGATACCTGCGTCTCAAGACGAGCCGTATGGTCGAAAATCTTTATTTGGCACCCAATACGCTCTCACAGCGCATGATAGGTCCAGCTTGCAGTGCTGAAATCGAATTGGACTTGTCACATCTTAAGGATGGCGATCGTGCCGGCTTCTGTGCTTTCAATGGACATAGCGGCGTTTTAACTGTCACGAAGCAAAAAAGGAAATACGTGCTCACCATGACCGAAGAGGTCATCAATATGGATGGGCAGGAGAAGCAGGTGACGGGTGTGGAGGTGACCGAACGCGAGCGGGTGGAGTTCAAGCAAGGCACTGTTTGGCTGCGCATCGATGGAGATTTTTCCTTGGGACGCGACGTGGCAACCTTCTATTATAGCCTTGACGGACAGCAATGGAAGCGCATTGGCCCCGATTATCAGATGCGTTTCGACTATCAGCGTTTCTTCATGGGCACGCGCTACGCCATCTTCTGCTACGCTACCCGTCGCAAGGGCGGTTACGTGGATGTTGATGGTTTCATTGCTTCAACTTTGCAAACATCGGATAATGGCCGTTGATAGACGGATTTTATACATTGATAATAACATCTTGAAATAAAAACTTTATGGAAAACTTCAACGATATCATCAACAGTGAAGGGCTTACGTTGGTCGATTTCTTTGCCACCTGGTGCGGCCCCTGCAAGACGATGCACCCCGTGCTCGAGCAACTCAAGGCGGAGTTGGGCGACAGCATTCGCATCATCAAGATTGACGTGGACAAGAACAACAGTCTTGCATCCAACTATCGCGTCCAGTCGGTCCCCACGCTCATGCTCTTCCGCAGGGGAGAGCAGTTATGGCGACAGAGCGGCGCGTTGCCCCTGAGTGCCCTCAAGGATCTGATCGGGCAATTTCAATAGAGACTTCCATCCTTCGGAAAGTGATCTTCAGTTATGAAACCTATCTTGCATCGTTGGCATTCTCTTGTCTGGCTGCCGGCGCTTGTCCTGTGCCTGCTTCTCTCCGCCTGTCGAAGTGGCAATCGTGAGGTCGCTGCCTCGCTCGATCGCATCGAGCAGGTGGTGCAGCAGCGTCCCGATTCTGCGCTCATCGAGCTGGTTCGCCTCGATAGTCTGCTGGACGCGGGTGCTGTAAGCATCGAAGGCGAGCGCCAGATGGCACGCTATGCCCTGCTGAAGACGCAGACTCACGACAAGAACTGGATTGATGACACCAACGACAGCCTCATCCTCAGTGCCGTCCGCTACTACGATGAGCATGGAAGCAAGCGGGAGCAGATGCTGGCGCATTTCTATCATGGCGCCATCTTCAGGAATGCCAAGGATTATGGAGCCGCCTTCGTCGCCTATCGTCAAGCGGAACAGCTTGCCTTGGAGTTGGACGATGATCATTATCTTAGCCTTATTTATGGGAATCTCTCCGCGCTAAGTTATGAAACATACAGCAAAGATGCCATAATGTATGTTCAACAGAAACTAAAGTACGCACGTCTATCTGGAGATAAACGTCAAGAGTTTTATGCTAAATCAGAATTAGGCAAAGCTTATTCCAGCCAATTGGTTCATGATTCTGCAGAATATTGGTTTCGTCAGGTGATTGATTCTCTTCCAGCATCTGATCCTGTTGTACAGTCGTGTCTCACATCCTATATTGAGCTTTGTATGACCACGGAACGGTATCATTTAGCCGATAGTCTTTTTTACTTAATGAAGAAACCCATTCGTAAACCTGTTGACCTTATGAATAAAGCTTGTTTATTCCAGGTATATGGTTTTTCCGATAGCGCAGAAGTATATATTGATCAAGCTGAACGAGCCATAAAAACTCCCGAACAACAAGTTTTCTTCTTCGAAAAGTGCAGTTGGATTGCAGAGATGAAAGGGGACTACTCTACAGCTCTTGAATTCAAGCATAAACGAATTAAAGAGCAGAATAAAGTCGTAACTTCAATATTCTCAAAATCAGTTTCAGACTATCAACGCGATTTTGAAATTCAGCAAAGGGAGTATGCAGAATATCGCAATGCAGAGTACAAACGCCGTTCTGTACTCATTGCTACAATCAGTCTTTTGCTGGTGGCAATCCTGTTTGGATACTTATATAAATTGTTTATGAAGCGAAGCCTGTTGCTCGATGAAGTAATTGCTCGAAATGTCGATCAGTGCATCCTGCTCGAAAACCAAGAGATGACCGTAAGTGAACTGAAGTCACAGATTGAATCTTTGCAACAAAACCTGAAGACAGCTAAGTCAGCGACTATTTCCAGCAAATTGAGTAAACTTTTATCCAAGCGATTCAAATTAATTGATAAGATAGGTATTATCTTCTTTTCAACCAAAATTGATTATGAAATAAAACATTCTATCTATGATACCATTATGGAGAGGATGAAAGATTTGCAATCAGACAACAAGTCCATTAAAGGAATTGACAGGCTAATTGACGAATATACGGATGGCGCAATGACTAAGGCGAAGAAGAAAGAAATGGAACTAAATGAGAATGATATCAAACTCTTGCGTTATATGCTAATGAATTTATCTAATGATACTATATTATATTTGCTTAACGATGACAATAGGGCTACTCTAAATAAACGTAAAGATCGTCTAAAACAAAAAATCAACTCTTCTCAATGTGTTTTTGCTAAAGAAATACTTGCCTATTTGACATA
>JAZQBS010000003.1:0-41766 GCA_045545875.1 Bacteroidales bacterium | reverse complement strand
AGTACTTGTTTCAACAGAATATAGCAAATCCTCTTTGTCGAAGATCTTTATTCTTTTTTATCCAAGTTTTATCTCTGGGATAATGCAGCTATTGTCATCTGTATCGTAGCGATTAAAGAACATGCAGAAGTAAATAGGAAGATAGGTGATGCCCTTATCTACATATACAGTCTGGTTGTTACTTAACACAATAGCTTGATTGATATGGTAGTCTGGATTCTCAAGGAATTTATCGAGCGCACTATGAACCTTGTAGTCCTTGCCTGATTTCACTTCGATGGGAAGTGCGGTAAGATTCTTATAGTCATCAATTAAGAAGTCAACTTCACCTTTCTGTTTGTTGTCATAATAATGCAGCCGGAAGCCGTGTGCGTGTAACTCTTGAGCGACTACGGTTTCGTATACAGAACCGAGATTGATGCTATTGTCATCCTGCAATACTGCATTGATGTTTGTGTCATATAGTAAATAGGTAAGCAATCCGACATCATTCAAGTAGAGTTTCAACAGGTTCTTGGTCTCAGATTCCAGCAAAGGGAACTTTGGGTTACTGATTGCCTGAACGGCAAGGGTGATGCCTGAATTAGTCAGATATTCGAATTCTTCTGCATAATCGCTGAACTGTTTGTGACTCGTTGAATCTTCGATACGTTTCACGACGACCCTTTTCTTCTTGTTTTCCATATTGGATGGAATCAGATCGTAGAGCTTTCGTATTACCAGTTTCTTTTCTTCATCATATTGCGAAGCATCCACTTTGTAGAGGGTATGAATGTCGCGCTGAACTTTTCTGACTTGTGCAATGTTCCTGTTTTCTTTGAATCTATTGATGGCTTCAGGCATTCCACCGACCAAAAGATATAGTTTGAATTGCTGCAACATGTACTTGTGGATGGAATCATTCAATGATTCTTTGGCAAGATACTTCTTCTTGATGCCATCTATGGTTTCTTGACTGCAATCCATCGCAAGCAGGAATTCTTCAAAGTCGAGAGGGTACATTTCTTCTATAGATATACTGCCTATTGGAACAGAGGCAGTTTGAGACAAAGCCACACCTAATTGTGAGCCACTCGCTATGTAGGTATAACGACCTTCTTGATTGAGGAATTTTAGCATGGTCATCAGATGCGGATAACTCTGTATCTCGTCAAGAAATACAAGCGTGTCCTTTTTCTCCCCTAAACGAGAACCAGCTATGGCGCCTAATTGCAAATAGAAATCATTGGTGCTATTGACAGATGCGAAAATCCCCTGTCCTTCCTTGTCCTCTTTTAGGTTAATTTCGATATAGTTCTTGAACAGTTTTTGTCCTGCATATCGGATGATGTATGATTTGCCAATCTGCCTGGCTCCATTGACCAGCAGAATCTTGTTAGGCTGATGAAGAAGAAAATCCTCTATTTGGCTTGTAAACTTTCTGTATAACATATCACTTTTTTTGGTGCAAATATAAGCGTTTTTAATGGTAAAAGCAATAGATTTGGGACTTTTTCCGAATTATTAGCCTCAAAAAAGGGACTTTTTCCGAAATTATTGAATCAAATTTGGGACTTTTTCCTAAATTGGCACGAAAAACTAAATGAGCGATACATGAAAACTCTAATCTGCATTTTTCTCAAAAGATGAGATAGTATATCATTCTTTCGATGCCTCTATTTTGTAAGTTTATACGAAATGCGTACATTTTGAAATTTCAAATGACTTTTTATTAAGCATATCTTTCTTTTATTGATTTTTAAAAAATATCTTTGCCCAAGTATATCAATATAATCTTTAACCTTATGCCCATTTATCAAGTAACCACCAAGTATCGTAAGAGCGTGAACGGCATCCGCATCGAGCCTGGCATGTCAGTTCAGGTCGTCACCAAGAGTTTAAGCAATCCCGTCTGCACCAATGGCGGCCAATCCGTCATCGATGCCTTCTATCGCATCTATGGGATTGATATCAAGCAGGCTGGGTGTCTGAATACTATTGACCTTAGGGTGGATAGAGTGGGATAATTCAAGAAAAACGCGATTTCTATAATAAAAAAAATAATACGATATGATTAGAGGTACAATTCTTTTCAAATGCACTGAATGTGGCAACCGATTCAAGGCACCAGATATTGAATATGATGCTACTATTTATTCGTTGCCACAACCATGTCCCAAGTGCGGCAGTAAACGCACTCGTCCCTCTGGGCTTATGGGGATGATGCAGACAGTTGTGTATAAAAAGATATGGGATAGTATGGAGTAGTAGCTCGCCCTCTACCGCTCTTTAGCGTATGAACGGCATCCACATCGAACCCGGCATGTCGGTTCAGGTCGTCACAAAGAGTCTCAGCAACCCCGTCCTCGCCAACGGCGGCCAAGCTGTCATCGATGCCTTCTACCGTATCTATGGGATTGATATCAAGCAGGCTGGGTGCTTGAATACTATCGACCTTAGGGTGGATAGGATTGGATAATATATGATACAAGTAATCATGGTAATAACAAATAACAATAAATAATAATTATGGGAATTATAAAAAAATGCCCAATATGCGGTAACTATGTTGAAGGAAAGAGAAAACAAAGTTACGTGAAGAAAGTTACAAAAACAGGTGTAAAAACTGCTGTAAACGGGGCAGCGTCCATTGGAGCTGCAGGAACAGGTGCGGCTATTGGCTCTGCGATTTTACCTGGTATTGGGACTTTGATTGGTGGGGCCGCAGGATTGATTGGTTCTGCCATGTTCCATACCGGAGTAAATGATGCTATTGACGGCGTTGCCGACGCTGTTACTGATGCTGAATATGAATTTTCTTGTCCAAATTGTGGGCATCAGTGGTCTAGTGATGATGAAGACATCGATTACGATCTTGATGACGATGATGATGACGACGATGATGACGACGACGAGTACGATGAATATGCAGTTATAGACCAAGAAAGTTGCATTAATTGTGGAGCTTGTGCTGCAGAGTGTGATCATGATGCTATCGATGAGGTTGATGATAGTTATACGATAGATTCCGATCTTTGCACTCGATGTGGAGCTTGTATGTTCGAATGCCCTGTTGATGCTATTAGTTTTGTGAATAAGGCAAATTATCAATTGTATCAAAAAGAACGTAATCAATGTGTTCAGCACGAACAAGAATATCTGAACCATCTCAAAGAATTATTGGAGGAAGATTCTGAAATAACTCCTCGTGAGCGTAAGATGCTTGACCGTATTCGTCAAAATCTTGGCATTAGTGAAGAGCGGGCGGAGGAATTAGAAGATATGCTGTTAAATCCTCAGTTGACAGAAGAAGAACAACAGTACTTGGATAATGTTAGAGAGTTTTTCGAGGATGATGCAGATATAAGTCCACGCGAACGCAAAATGCTAAATCGCATTCGTGAATCTCTTGGCATTAGCGAAGAGCGTGCAGAAGAGTTAGAACAACTGGCTGTAAATCCTCGATTGACGAAAGATGAGCAAGACTACGTAGATATGTATCGCGATTATGCTGAAAATGGAAAGATTACTGACAAAGATCGACGCAAGCTGGATAAGTTTGCTTCTGCTTTAGGCATTTCTGCTGAAAGGGTAAAAGCACTCGAAAAGCTTGCTTAGATACTTTTGTGATTTTTCTTCAAGAAAGCAATTATTATATATTCTTACTCAAATAATACAAGAAATATGATTACATTTTTTATTATTGTGTTTTTGCTTTATTTTTTAGCGGAAGCAATGAAGTATTTATAACTGTGACCATATTGTTATAGTTTGCATAAGTTTCAACAAGAGTGCTTTATCAATTTTAGAGTAATCTGCTCCTTTACGAGGAACTGTATTATCTATTCATTTGATACAAGATACTAAGCACTCTTACTATAGTTATTTACGCAGAGTTTGGTATCTTGGCTGCAAAAACGAAGGAGGTAAAATTATGCCACGTTGTCCTAAATGCTATAGTAGCAATGTAGAAGAGCAAGGAGGCCTTATTGCCAAGGTTTTTGGTGTAGGTGCAGGTATTTTACTGTATGGCGTTAACCATACGTTAGGGCATGCAGCTATGCATTCGGCTCTTCATGGCCACAAGTACAAGTGTAAAAAGTGCGGTCATGAGTTTGATTAAAACAAAGGGAATTATCGCTATTTCGCAGCGATAGTTGCTTTTTTTCCTATCTTTATTTGCTATATTCAGTTAATTTGTGTATATTTGCACGCACATAATTGATTAGATTATCTTTTAATCTTACCTACATATCATAAAATTATGGCTAACGAGATTCAAGTTTGGAACAAAGTATTATCGGCAGCTTTAAGCATGCCCGGTGTCAAGGTCAATCGAAGAGAGTTCATAACTGATAAATTGGGCCTATATTGCAATGATCAGCAACTTCAGACGGCTTTGACGGAAAGCCCAGTCGCAGTTTTGTCAAGAACCCAAATTGATAAAATCGCAGATTCTGTTATCACTAGTCATGTAATGAAAGTAACAGCTATCAGTACAATTGCTGGTATTCCTGGAGGACTTGCAATGGCTGCGACTGTTCCTACTGATATAGCTCAATACTATTATCATGTATTTAATCTTTCACAAAAGCTGGCTTATCTATATGGTTATCCCGATCTGCTGGATGAGAACGGAAATGTTACCGATGCAACTATTAACTTGTTGACTGTTTTCACAGGCGTGATGATGGGTGCCGCTGTGGCTAATAATGCCATCAGAGAAATCTCCAAACAATTGGCTGAGACGGCTCTCAAACGTTTGCCTCAGCAAGCATTAACAAAAGGTTTTATCTATCCGCTTGTAAAGAAGGTCGCTTCATGGATTGGAGTAAGTCTTACTAAGAAAAGTTTTGCCTCTGGTGTAGCGAAAGCAATTCCTGTATTGGGTGGAGTTTTGTCTGGTGGTCTTACCCTCGCAACATTCCGTCCAAGTGCCAAACGATTGCAAGGGACACTTCAAGGAGAGATGGAGTATTTTATTCACAGTATGGACAAGAATGAGAACCCAGCTTCGGATGATCAAGAAAAGGTCTATACTCCTTATGAAGAGGTTGATGAATCCTCCGATTCATTATCCATTGAATATCTTAGAATCATGGTGCTTATAAGTGTCGCAAGTATCGACAATGCTGTAACGGAAAAAGAACGTGTATATATCAACTCTAAGATTGAAGATGCTCCGCTTTCTGATGATCAGAAGTTCGAGTTAATTACATATCTGAAAGATGGTAAAACGCCCAAGATCTCGTTCGATCCTTTTACAAAAGATTATGATGAGGGCATCAAATTGTTATCGCAGGCGATTGAGATGTTGAAACTTGACCGTCGGTTTACACTTGGAGAAAGGCTCTATATCAAGAAGATTGGAAAAGAATTGGGATATAGTACTGAAGAGATAGAAGGTTTTTTGAAATAAGCTATTCTGTCGTTTAATAGGTTTTTAGCCTTCTATTTGAATAGTATAGGTTTGCTGTTTCCAAAGAAATAATAGTCTGTAGTATGTTTCCAATAGAGAAGATACTGCAGACTTTGTTTCGACATACGTCGATAGATGAAAGGAAGGAAGATGTATATATATTCTTCCCTCCACAAACTCAATTCTTCATACACCCAATGGGCACGATATAGATGCCGTCTTCGCGACGATAGGCGTATTTGCCTACGGAAGTGAGGATCAATTCACAAATTGCTTATTTCGAATATATTAAGAATTCTATTCCCAAATTTGGCCGAATTTCATTACCGAAAATGGCTGAGTTTTATTACCGAATTTGGCTGGGATGGAAAGGAGTGACGATGTACTGGCGCTTGGTCATCGTCATCGTGCCACATTGTCTATGATGAAGATCACGAGGTTCGCAATTCCCAAGCATCCACGTATTGCACGTACCTACTCGTCTGTTAGTCTCTTCCGAGTCTTTCGATGTTAAAGATATTGGAACGTATCATCTATGGTAACCATCGACAGCCGTATTTCCATCTTTTTTTGTTAAATTATTTGTTTTTTTCAAAAATAAGGTCTATCTTTGCAGCGCAAAAGATTGAATTAACTAGGATTGGAAATATGTCAAAGAAACAATTGGTACTGATATTTGTATCATCCTGTGTCGAAGCCGCAGCTCGCAAGGTAGGGTGCGGCACACGTGACATGTACCTGCGTATGAAGCGGGTAGGATTGATTCATAGGTTTATCCTCCCTGGTTATGACGTATTGCATACCCAGAGCCGAGAACAAGTGACAGATGACGTGCTCAACGCCTTGCAGCTTTGGGAACAGAAACTGGGAATTGAATCCTATCCCGTAATGGCCTATGTTGAGTGATATTCTAATGTGGAACAAGATCGGGCGCATTGTTGCGCTTCTGAGTGAGCGACTCGACATAAGTGACGAGCGGGCTCTGGACATTTTTTACACCTCACGTACCAACGAACGTCTCCACGACGAACATACTGGGCTCTATCTGATGAGTGACCACTTTATCCTCGATGAAATCATCCTTGAATTGCAAGGTCGCTAATTGGCCAATATGGATAATACAAGAATGAGTTGATGAATGGATAATTTGCTACCGTGTAATTACTGATTCGTATGTCCCCGTTTTGTAACCAGATACAAAAAACTCGCAATCTAATATTGCGAGTTTCTTTTTTGAGCCAAAGCGTTTTCGTGTCTTCTTGTAATTCCGTATTTTTGCACCTCTATCAGGCACACCAAGCCTATAGGCGGCAATAAGATGTTAAACGAGAAAGATTCAAGCAACGAACTTGATGAGCAAGAGGAGGATAAAGGTCCGTCGATGGCTCTAGATGCCAACGACAAGGCCGATGATAATCCTTGTTCGCGAAATCAGAAACCTGCCAGTGCTGCCATCGGTGGGGCATTAGGAGGCATCGGAGGACGATGCGCCAATAAACCCCGGTCACGATAGCTTGGCGTGAGAAGTCGGTCATTCAATGTGATCGACTTTTGTTATGCCGTATTTCCGCAGTTCGTTGCCTGTGGCAGGGATGTAGAGCAGGAATTCGTCGAAGACAATGTATTGGCGTTTGTTCATTGTCATTGTGCCTACATTGTCGTCTATGCTGATTCGGTTGAGTCCTTCGATAGAGGATTTTGGCACCTTGTAGTATCCCTTGTCTTCCCCAATGGGGATGAAGATGGCATCCTGCGTGATGGCGTAGATGTTGGGACGGAAGACGTACTCCAGGTTCTCGAATGGCTTTTCGATGCGACAGGTTTTCATCCATTGGTCGTAGATGGCGAGGGTTTCTGCATCGGTCACACGGCAAAGGTCGATCTTCGCGTTCCAGACTGATGATGGCATCAGTCGAACCAAGGGCAAAGTGTCGGGTGTGTCGTCGGCAGGCATAGCAGTCTTGTACCAAACCTGGTCGCTGTCGTTGTAAGCCTGACCCTTGATGCGGTGCTTGATGGCTTCGGGGTGGAGCAGGTAGGCGATGATGCCTTTCTGGATACCTTCGATGAGGAATAGCGTATAACGTATGCCTGTGAGGTTGCCTGTGGAATCTTTGCTCCAGTGGGTTGCAAAATAAGAGCCGTCGGCGATAGCGTTCTCGATCTGCCAGAAACTGGTGTAGAGCGGTTTGCCTCCACATTCGTTCCAGAAACCTTCGATGTTCAGATTGACATAACTCGCCTTCATTTCGCGGCTGACGTCATAGATGTTGTCCTGTTCGGCGTACGACTCGTAGGTGTTGAGAATCTTGTCCACATGATAGAGCAGCATAATGCGTGACTTGTTGGGTTCGTCACGAGCTGCCGTTATGGCAGGTAGTGTGGAGAATAGTTCGCCTCCTTCGGTGAACTTCTCGAGTAGGGCCATGGCATATTCGTATTGGTGCGAGAAATCCACGACATCTCCGTCCTTCGAATCGTAGCCGGGAATGACCTTCAGTAGCATAAGGATCAGGAAGGGGAGGTTGATGTCTTTCTCCAAGGCTTTTGAGAAGATGTCCGATTTGCTCTTCCTCAGTTCTGTCCCGCTATAGGGTGGGTAGCAGAAACGAAGAAGTTCGAGGGCAACGGCAAAGGGGTTGCTGCGTCGTGAAAGGTTATCGCGGTAGAATGTCCATGCCTTCTGGTATTGCTTGAGGGCGGTTTCCAGATGGATGACACCATCGGTCATCTGCTCGACCTCGACTTGCAGATCACGAAATGCCGAACGCATACGCTGTGGAGTGGTGAAGCATCGCTTGATGCCATTGCTATGTATGCTGGGTGCTTCGAGGAAGTCCTCCAGTTCCTCGATGGTGTTGAAGACGAACCTTGTGTTGGCGATGGTAGTCAGCCAATCTTCGTACTTTTCCTGTTCCTGTTTCATACCTTTTGGTCTTTGTTCGATGCAAAGATATTATTTCTGACCCAAATATGCAAGAAAATCCATTGTCTTCTTTGATTTTGGCCCAAAATTGTGCTTATTTCGTAATATTTTACGTTTTATGCTCGAAATATGCGAAATTAATGACGGAACCGAGGGATTGAAAAGGCGTGAAAAAGATTTGAATGTGTGTGATGGATTGTAACGAAATCGTCAACGTGTGATACATTGGAGAGAACGGGGTGAGAAAAGTGGGGGAGATATTTTGTGGTTTCGAGGATTCTTCGTATCTTTGCGGCCGAAATTCCATTATATTTTTATAAACAATAAAACTAATGATGAAAAAGAGTCTATTGATTAGTGCAGTAGTGATGCTGCTTGGTTTGACAGCATGTTGTGATAAACAGGCGGCGCCTGTAGTTTCGGACAGCCCGAACTTTGATGAGGTGTTGATGACACGCAGAAGCATCCGCAGCTATGATGCCACCAAGACCATCAGCAAGGAGGAGGTGCGCGAACTTCTTGCAGCCGTGCAGGAGGCTCCCTCCTGGGCCAACCAGCAGCCTACGAAGTATTATGTGGCCATCAGCGAAGAGAAAATCGAAGCTGTAAGCAATGCCATCGGCGGCAATAAGGAACGTGTGGCAGGTGCGCCTGTGCTTATCGTCTCGACCTTCGAGCGCGGCAAGTCGGGCTTCTTCCGTGGAGAGCCCACCAACGAGATCGGCGACGGTTGGGGCGCCTACGACAATGGCCTGAGCAACTGCTACCTTATCCTCAAGGCACGTGCCATGGGCTTCGACACCCTCATCATGGGTATGCGCGACAGCGAGGCGCTGCGCACAATCTTTGGCATCCCTGCCGAAGAGACGGTGATGGCTGTGATCTCGCTCGGCTATCGTGACCAGGAGCCGAGGCAGCCGGAGCATAGGCCGCTCGACGAGGTGGTCAAGTTCTTCTAAAAGACCCTCTAAATCCCCCTGAAGACCCTCTAAATCCCCCTTAAAGGGGGACTTTCTTTATCAAGAATTGGAGAATTAGAGAATTTTTTTTCTTTGATTGCCCCGATTATTTGACAAGGATGTCGTGACTGAACGGGAAAAATGAGCGGGAAAATGAAAAAAGTGGGACGGATTCTTGGAGATTGGGAAGATTTGTGTTAACTTTGCACCGAAAAACTATTTCTATGGAGGAACAGGAAAGCAAATATACCAAATGGGTGGCATGCTGGGGCAATGCCACGTCAATCTCTGACCGAAAGATGTCGGTGTACGCACGTGACATCACGCTGAGATATCCCATCAGAATGTGTTTCAGCGGCAGCAAGCTGCGTTTCCGCTTTTCGAACCTCACGGGCACTGAGGAGGTGACACTCACCAAGGTGCGCGTGGCAAAGGTGGTGGAGCACTATCGACCGGTGGCAGTCACTTTCGAGGGCGCCCGACGTGTGCACATTGCGCCGGGCAGGGAAGTGGAGAGCGACGAGATAGCGTTGGCAATCAATGCAGGCGACGTCATCGAGGTAAGCATTTATCTGGGCAGTTATACGCAGATGAATGCGGGCACGCTGGTGACGGGGCCACTGTCGAAGGGCAAGTTCTCGTACGGCGACTACACGGATGCCAAGGTGCTGCCGCTCGACCTGACCCGAAACACCAACTGGTTCTACTTCCTCAATACCATCGACATCCTGACCGAGGAGAAGAACCATGCGCTGGTGTGCTATGGCGACTCCATCACGGCGCAGAGCTGGCCCGACTATCTGGCCAATCGCGTCTGGAACAATGGTCTGCATAACGTGTCGATCATCCGACGTGCGGTGAGCGGTACGCGCATCCTGCGCCAATACAACTGCATCACCTACCAGGCATACGGCTTGAAGGGCGAGACGCGTTTCCCCATCGAGATGAACGTGGCAGGTGCACGTGACGTGATCATACAGCACGGCATCAACGACATCATCCATCCCGTGGGTGTGGATGTCAACCCGTTCCGTCCCATGAGCGACATGCCGACGACCGAGGACCTCATCGAAGGTATGCGCAAGTTCTACATCGAACATGCACGCGAACTGGGACTCCGCGTTTGGAGCGGTACGCTGCTTCCCATCTGGAACTGGCGAACATATGCCGAGTTCCGCGACAAGATTCGAATGGAGTTCAACGAATGGCTTCGCACAGCACCGGACTTCGACGGCTGCATCGACTTCGAGAAGGCCGTGAGGGATCCGGAGCGCCCCGTGGCTTTTGCTCCTGGATTCGATTCGGGCGACCATCTGCATCCGAGCGAGAAGGCATACGAGGCCATGGCGGGGTGTGTGCCGGTGGAGCTTTTGAAATAATAACAATAAACAAAAACTATGAACAAATTGATCAGAAGAGCATTTCTGCTGGGCCTTTGTGGAGGAATGATGGCCGGCTGTAACTCGAAGAAGGCAGAGCCTAACGAGAATGAACCTGCGAGCAATACCGATGGCCGCAGGTATGTGAACTATGATGAGCGTACGGGTGATGAAGCCGTGGTTTACTTCACCCGCAATCTCAGCGCCGAAGGACTGATTGCTGCTTATGAGAAAGTGAATCAGAACATCGATGGCAAGGTGGCCGTGAAACTGCACACCGGCGAGCAGAACGGACCCAATATCCTGCCTCGCGAATGGGTGAAGGCCTTGATGGAAAAGGATCTGAAGGATGCCACCATCGTGGAGACCAACACCTACTACGAAGGCGACCGCTACACCACCGATAAACACCGCGAGACGCTCAAGGTGAACGGATGGACGTTCTGCCCCGTCGATATCATGGATGCCGAGGGCACTGCGATGCTGCCTGTCAAGGGCGGAAAGTGGTTCAAGGAAATGTCGGTGGGTAAAGACCTGAAGAACTACACTTCGCTGGTAGCCTTGACTCACTTCAAGGGCCATACCCAGGGCGGTTTCGGCGGTTCGAACAAGAACATCGGCATCGGTTGTGCCGACGGCCGCATTGGCAAGGCCATGATCCACACCACACCCGGGCAGCCCGACCAGTGGGACATCAAGGAAGAGGAATTCATGGAGCGCATGACCGAATCGACCAAGGCCACCATTGACTTCTTTGCAGGACATGTGACCTACGTCAATGTGATGCGTAACATGAGCGTATCGTGCGACTGCGAGGGACTTGGAGCCGCTCCCGTCGTAACTCCCAATGTCGGCATCCTTTCGTCGACCGACATCCTGGCTGTCGATCAGGCTTGTGTGGACATCATCTTCGCAATGACCGAGGAGGAGCACCACGACATGCTGGAGCGTATCATCACCCGTCATGGCCTGCGCCAGCTTTCCTACATGAAGGAACTTGGCATGGGACACGACCGATATAAACTCATCGACCTCGACAACGGTGGCAAGGTGATCACAGCCGCCGAAGCTGCCGAAGGCTTGAAGCCTTTCGTTGCAGAAAAATAGATTGATGTAACTTCCAATTATTTGTCGGCTCGCAGATATTTTTCTGCGAGTCGCCTTTTTTTGATGGGTAAAATAGCTCAAAATCGTTGTTTTTGGGCCAATGTTACATTTTTAGAGAGATTTGTTTCATGGTTTGTAACATAATATGATAAATTATTGTTATCTTTGCCCCGGATAAAAACTTCGATTATGTTACATTTTTCCAATAGACGTGCAGTGCTGGCAATGGCCATGGGGCTGATGTTCGGTGAGGCGGAAGCCAATCTGAATCTGCTCTATACGATCGAGAATAATCTTCCAAGCAGCCTCGTGAGCAAGGTGAGAGAGAGCGCCGACGAGATGATCTGGATAGCGACCGAAGATGGCTTGTGCCGCTTTGACGGCTCACAGTTCGTAACCTATACCTACGAGCCGAACAGTTCGCATTCGCTGCAGAATAACATCGTGCTCTCACTTTGTACGGATGAAGCGGGACATGTGCTGGTCGGTACGAGAGCAGGTCTGCAGGTGTATAGACCAGCGACAGATGATTTTACAGAGGTCATCTGCGACTCGCTACTGGGCATACCGGCAGGCAACGTTTCGGATATAACGAATTTGGCGAATGGAGATTTCTTCATTTGTGGAAATACTACTTTTACGTGCCATATTGATGAGGACGGGGTTCCACACGCCATGGCCAATACTTTGACAAAAAAAGATCTGACGAGCTCGCGTTGCTGTCAGGATTATAGTGGCAATATATGGACCACTTCAACGGTGCATGGAGTGCATCGGATTGACAAAGAGGGCAACCTGGAGAAAATCCCTTTACCCGATGGCATAAAGGGAATCAATATACTGGAAATAGGACCTGATGGAATCGTGTATATGGGAGGCGTGGGCCGTGGTCTCTATAAATATAATAATGTAACACATCGAATCGAAGAGATTACCGGACCCAAAGACCTTTTCAGAGTCAGCGAATTGCGCGCAGTGCCTGGCAAGCAACGTATGTATGTCTGTACGGATGGCGAAGGTGTCAAGGTGCTGAACTGTCGGACGGGAAGTATTTCGGACTTCTACTTTGATGATGCACAATTGGAAGCAAGAACGCTGAAGGTTCATTCCTTGACTACATCGAAAAACGGTGACATCTGGGTGGCCATCTATCAGAAGGGAGTGCTTGTGAATTCGCATAATCCATTTGACTTCCACTATTACGGCTCACATTCCTTGCGTTACAATAACATCGGCGATCGCTGTGTGACGTCGTTGTTCCGTACGCACGATGGCATGCTATGTGTAGGCACAGACAATGGCGGCGTCTATTGTCTGGATGACAAAGGTGAGGCCCTGTTCCATTATCCTTGCAATACAGGACCCCTATCAGTTCCTTCTGCGCTCATTACAATGTTTGAGGACTCACGTCGTCGCGTATGGTTCGGCTCGTATGGACAGGGAGGAGGCATACTGGATCTCAAGACGGGTGTTTGTCAATATATCCCCATTGAAAACCAGCACAGAAACACCAGCAATATCTATGACTATGTAGAGGATGTGCAGGGCAATCTGTGGGTGGGATCGATGGGCAATGGCATCTTGAAATATGATGAACAGAGGAAGGCTTTCGTGCGTCAGAATCTGCACCCTGCTTGCGATTGGACGATTTCTTTGAGCTACGATCGTGGTACTCGCCAATTGTTTGTCGGATCATTCAACGGGCTGGTGATCGTCAGTCAGCAAGGTGACGAAATGAAGTGTGAACAGTACTACCCTGAACGAGTGATCTACAGCATTTCGCGTATTTCGGCAACACAGATCAGCCTCAGTACCAATGCCGGCCTGATAGTGTTCGACACTCAGAAGAGGAGCGGAAGAATCTATACGGTAGAAGATGGCTTTCCAACCGACAACTTCCTGGCATCGCAGGCTGATGGAGATGGCAACCTTTGGGTGAGCAGCAGAAAAGGCATTTCGAAACTCAACCTCAATCAGCATACTGTCACCAACTACGCGTCGAGGGAAGGCCTGCAGTTCAACGAATTCTACAAGAATACTTCGATGCGCGATGAGGACGGTACGCTTTGGTTCGGCGGCACTCAGGGCATCAATTGGTTCAATCCCAGCGAAATACGTAAGACAGATAGGAAAGTAGATGCCCGCGTGGTGAGATTCAGTACCGACCTAAACAACATTTTGCCCGACAAGGATGGTGTCTATCGACTGAAGGAGCAAAACCGCTCTTTCACGATCGAACTGGCCACACGACCTATCATGCAGACATTCAGTGTCACTTATCGATATGCGATGGACAATGATGTCTGGCATACGCTGTCGCCTGCTGACAATCGTGTGATGTTCAGTCACCTCAGTTCGGGTTTGCATACCTTCCGGTTCCAGATTGATGACGATGGGACGTTGTCGCCAGAAGAAAGTATTCAGATCTTCATTGCCCGCCCGTGGTACCTGAGGTGGTGGGCTCTGCTGCTGGGTGTTGTTGCCCTGGGCAGCATCACCGGGATCATCATTCTGCAGATACGGCGTCGTTATCATGAGAGGAAGATACGACTCAAGCAAGCGCGGCTAGCTGCTGATAACGAAGAGAAACTGGCATTCTTCATCAATCTTGCCCATGAGATACGCACTCCAATGACGCTTGTCGTGAGTCCGCTGCAGAAACTGATGTCGCAGGACAAGGACCCGGACCGTTCGCGCAGTTACCGGATCATTGACCGCAATGCCAATCGAGTGTTGGGGCTGATCAATGAAATCATGGCTCTTCGGAAACTTGACAAGGCGCAGATGCGCCTGCAATGTCAGCAATTATCTCCGGCCAAACTGATAGAGGACCTTTGTGAGACCGTTTCGGACCTGACGCAGGAACGTCAGATCAATCTGAAGTACAATAATTTCCTGCCCGAGGGCTTTGTGACGTGGATTGACAAGGGATGTTTCGACAAGATAGTCATCAACCTCTTGTCGAATGCAATCAAATATACTCCTCGCGGAGGAAAAATCATTGTGGAGAGCGCGTTGACACCAGATAAGAAATTGGGCGTCAGCATCACTGATAATGGTATCGGCATTGATCCCGAGGACAAGAAGCACGTCTTCGAGCTGTTCTATCGTTCGAACGTGAATAATCCGCATGCCATGGGTACAGGTATCGGATTGAACCTCGTGAAGGCATTGGTTACGCTGCATCATGGCAATGTCGTGGCAGAAGACAATCCCGAGGGACAGGGTACGAAATTGTCATTCACATTGCCGACACGTGATGACGCCTATGATGACAAGGAGAAGATTACAAAGCAGGTGCAGAATCCAGGGCTGGAAGACAACTTGGATGAAGTCACCATTGTGAAGAAGTCGATAGGGCAGACGGTGGATGAGCCCAACATAGGATCCAATCGGAGTTCGCGTCGTATCCTTGTGGTCGAGGACGAGGAGGAGATACTCAGTTATCTGACATCGGAACTCAAGCCTATTTATCGCGTGACAACGTGCACGAATGGTCGAGAGGCGCTCGAAAAACTGCTTGAGAATGCCGAGGGGTACGACTTGGTGCTCAGCGATGTGATGATGCCCGACATGGACGGTGAGGAACTTTGCCGCTTTATCCGAAGTAATGTGCTGCTCAATCACCTGCCCGTGGTGTTGCTCACGGCCAAGACGAGCGATGAGGATCGGCTCAAGAGTCTGGAAGTGGGGGCCAACGCCTTCATCACGAAACCCTTCAACATGGAGATCTTGCTCAAAACCATCAAGAACCTCATCGACGAACATGACCGACTGCGCAGTTCGTTCAGCGGCCTGCAGTTGCCGGCCGACAAGGTTGATACACCCGAACTACAGTCGCCCGACGAGCGTCTGCTGCAGCGCATCATCAAGGTGGTGAACGACAACCTGAGCAATACCGAACTGACCAGCGAGGATATTGCCGACAAGGTAGGACTGAGCCGTGTGCATCTCTATCGCAAACTAAAGGAATTGACCAACCAGACACCACGCAATTATATACGCAATATCCGATTGGCCAAAGCTGCTGAACTGCTCTCGCAACGCAAGATGTCGATAGCCGAAGTGGCTTATGAGGTCGGTTTCTCCAACCCCAACAATTTCGCTACCGCCTTCAAGGAGATGTATGGTGTGCCACCCACTGCATACAACGAGAAGCATTACAGCGGTGGTTCCGGCACACAGCCGTGATGTAGTCGATTTACTTTCGAACAATCACACTGCCGCTGGCCTGATGGGTGGCCAGAATCAGCACTTCGGCAATTTGCACGTGTGCCGGGGCATTGGCAGCATAGACGGCAACGTCGGCAATGTCGTCGCCTGTCAGTGGCTTGATGCCCTTATAGACATTGGCTGCACGCTCGTCATCGCCATGGAAACGCGTGTTGCTGAAGTTGGTCTCGACTAATCCGGGTTTCAGATTCGTCACCCTGATGGCGGTGTTTGCCACATCGATGCGCAGGCCGTCGGAAAGAGCCTTGACGGCGGCTTTGGTGGCACAATATACGTTGCCACCGGCGTATGCTGCATCACCGGCTACGGAGCCTATGTTGATGATGTGGCCGCGGTCGCGTTCCACCATGCCTGGCACAATGAGGCGTGTCATCGTCAGCAGACCCTTGATGTTTGTGTCAATCATCGTTTCCCAATCCTCGAAACTGCCTGCATATTCGGGCTCCAGTCCGAGCGCCAGTCCTGCATTGTTGACCAGCACATCAATCCCCTGCCATTCCCCGGGCAGTTCGTTCAGGCACTTTTCAGCTTTTTCGCGGTCTCTGACATCGAAAACCAGCGTCTTCACTTCCGCCCCTTTCGCTGTGAGTTCCTTCTGGATGTCGTTCAGACGATTCACGTTTCTTCCTGTGAGAATCAGCTTGTCGCCGTTCTCAGCAAACTTCCTGGCACAAGCCATGCCAATGCCGCTTGTCGCTCCTGTGATCAATACGATTTTTTTCATTGCTTTTGGATAATTTTTTATGAGGGACGAGTTACCCAATTTTCGACCTCAACTCCCGGCATGGGTGTGAAGTGTTTTAAATTGTCAGTTACAACAATTAGTCCATAGTGACGAGCTGTTGCACCAATAAGCATGTCGAAATCTTCAACAATTAGCCCCTTGGAGGTTAGCGAATGACGAATGTCTGCATAGTCTTCAAGTGCATCGCTAATTGGCAATACGGTGATGTCGCGTTGCAGTTCACGGACCTCGAGCAAATGCCGATCAACGTTTTTGCTATGAACAGCTCCATAAAGTAATTCGGCTATAGTAACTTCGCTGACACAAAGGTTTTCGAGACTTTCTTTGTTCATTCGCTCTGGTACGCCGTTGCGATGTTTGAAATATTCAATCCAAGTATTGGTGTCAATAATATACTTTGCCATAACAATGCCTCTTTATTCGTCGAATGGAGGAATGGTACGATTCCCATTACGTCCTTCATGTTCTTTTTTAATAATGGCTTCCATGTCGTCATCGCCTTCGTCGTTGACCCAACAGCCAGCTAGACTGCGGAATCCGCGGTTTAACTCCTGCTCGTCAGTTTTTGTGTCAGACTGACGTAGTCTTATACTATCTATTAGCATTGTAACAAGTTCTAGCTTCTGATTTACTTCCAAGTCTTTCACCAACTCCCAATAGTAGGCTATTGGGTTTGTCGTGTGTCCTCCTTTTATTGTTGCTTCCATAATCTTAGATGTTTTTGATAGAACTAACGATGTTTGATGTACTAAAAAAGCAATTATATGCTCTCGTGCGGTGCAAAGGTATGCTTTTTTGTCTGAATTACCAAATTTTTCTTCACTTTTTTATTTCAAATCACTCATTCTTTCCAGCCTTTCAATGGCGCAAAGATAAGCTTTTATGAAAAAGCCCGCAGAAAACTACTGCGGGCTAAAGATGGAATTGCGAAATGAAAATGTTTAGCAGGCAACTCTTTCGAGCCACTTGACCATACCGAACATTACGCCCATGGAGATGAGGCAGACGATGAGGAAGACTGCCCAGCACCACTGGATGGGCCATGCGTTGTACATCACAGGGCCAAGCCAGATCATCAGGTTGCCGATGGCGGTAGCACCGAGCCAAAGACCCTGGCAGAGACCTACCATGTGACGTGGAGCAACCTTCGAGACGAAACTCAATCCGAGCGGGGAGATGAAAAGCTCAGCTACTGTGAGGAAGAAATAGGTCACGATGAGCACCCATGGAGAAGCCTTGGCCAGACCGGCTGCGGCCATGCTGGCAGCATCGAGAGCGCGGAACTCATCACCTGAAGGATAGTTGCTGAACATCGAGAAAAGCATCAGGAAGAGGTAGGCACAGCCTGCGATACCCATACCGATGGCAATCTTGCGCGGAGTAGAGATGGCCTTGCCCTTGGCAGCGAGACTGCCGAAGATCCACATGATGATGGGGGTGAGGACAATCACGAAGAACGGATTGAGCGCCTGCCAGATTTCCGGAGCGATGGAATCGGTCTGGACGAAATCGCGAGCAAAGACACTCAGGGACTGGCCGTTCTGATGGAATGAGAACCAGAAGAAGATGGCGATGCCAAGCACGGCACAGAGGGCGTAGAGACGCTGCTTGATTTCGGTAGCCATGGTGCGCTTCTCTTCTTCGGTATATTCAACGACAGCAGCTGCAACCTTCTTGGCAGGCTGTGGGAAGATACGCTTATAGGCCAGGAAGATGACGAGTGAGATGAGCATGGCAATCACCGAGGCAATGAACGAATAGTGGATGCCCTGGTTGAAGACGGTGATGTAGTCGTGGCTGAATGCGGCGTTGTCAACAAAGTTGTATCCGGGAAGCATCACCTTTTCGAGTGTTTCGCTGAACTTGGTGGTCTCCTGGCCGTCGGCAAGGAACTGGTGGCAGAGTGCCGGCATGTCGGCATTGTAGATCAATGCATGCTTGGTGAGCCACCACTGGCGAAGCAAAGGAGCGATGAAAGGAGCAAACAGACCGCCGATGTTGATGAACACGTAGAAGATCTGGAAGCCGGAGTCGCGCTTGTCCTTAGCTATCTGGAGGGCTTCGGGACCCTCCTTGGCAGCTTCAGCCTCGAATTCGTCGTACATCTTGCCGACGATGGCCTGCAGGTTGCCCTTGAAGAGACCATTGCCAAAAGCGATGGCAAGGAGGGCCACACAGGTGAAGATGAGAATGCCCCACCAACTGCCGCTGAAATCGGTCTCACTGAAGACTGGAATGGCGAGAGCGATGTAGCCCAATGCCATGATGACCAGACCCCACTGGATGGTGCTGTTGTAGTTCTGGGTGCGGTCGGCGATGATGCCGCCCACAAGGCTCAGCACATAAATGCCGAAGTAAAACACTGAATAGATGATGCCGGCTGTGCCGTCAGAGAGGCCGAACTTCGACACCAGGAACAGCAGGAGCACTGCGTTCATGATGTAGTAGCCGAAACGCTCGCCCATGTTGGCCAGCGCAGCAGGGATTAGACCCTTAGGATGACTTTTGAACATATCTTTGCTTAAATAACAATTAATAATTAACAATTAACAATTATTTGGTCAAATTTCGGTGCAAAGATAATAAATATTTTTTAATTCGCCAATAACTTGGCAATAATCTTCACAAAAAAACAATTTTTATCAATTCCGAACCATCTTTGCCGCAGCATATGGGCAGCCATCTTGGGTTTGCGTGTTTGTGTGAGTTGTCTTTTTGGCTGTTTTTTTCAACCAAATGGAGTAAAATTTGGAGATATGAAAAAATGTATGTATCTTTGCGGCAAATTTACAATCGTTTATTCAAAAGAGATATGTTCGAAGGACAACCCAAGGGCCTTTATGCTTTGGCATTGGCCAACACAGGTGAGCGTTTTGGTTATTATACGATGCTTGCCATCTTCGCCTTGTTCATGCAGGCCAAGTTCGGATGGGACGAGGCTCAAGCCGGACAGGTTTATGCCATTTTCCTGGCAGTAGTTTATTTTGCACCCCTTGTAGGCGGCTGGGTTGCCGACAAGATCGGTTATGGCAAGTGTGTAGTTGTCGGTATGGTAGTGATGTTCCTGGGTTATCTGGGACTTGCTGTGCCGACGCCAGCCAATGCGGCGGGAGAGTGGGCTATGTATGCAGGCTTGGCAGGAGTGTCGCTCGGTACGGGCCTTTTCAAGGGCAACCTGCAGGTGCTTATCGGTAATCTCTATGACGATCCGCGCTATCAGAGTCGTCGTGACTCGGCATTCAGCCTGTTCTATATGGCCATCAATATCGGTGCGATGTTTGCGCCTTCGATGGCCAAATGGATTACCAACCAGTATTTGGCAGGCAAAGGCTTTGTCTATGATGCTGCCAATCAGGATCCTGCCTATCTGGAAGCACTTTATAGCGGATATGGATTGTGCTTTGGCGTGGCTTGCATCTCGTTGGTACTTTCGGCCATCATCTATTTCTCATGCCGCAACTGGTTCAAGCATGCCGATGTGACAGCCAAGCAGGCCAAGGTCGCCAACACCGAGATGGTGGAACTGACACCCAAGCAGACCCGCGACCGTATCCTTGCCCTGCTGCTTGTCTTTGCTGTGGTCATCTTCTTCTGGATGGCCTTCCATCAGAACGGATCGGCGCTGACCTTCTTTGCCAAGCGATATACCGACCTGTCGGTCACCGGACCTATGCGCATAGGCTTCAATATCTTCAGTTTGGCACTTATTGCCTTGGCTGTTTATACAGGTTTTGGCGCAGTGGGGGCAAAGACCTCGAAGAACCGTTCTCTGCTCTGGTGCATCACGCTGGTGCTGCTGGGTGGTGCTTATGCACTTTATCGCTGTATGTCGGATCCTACCAACGCACAGCCCTCTGACTTCCAGCAGTTCAATCCCTTCTTTGTCGTGGCACTGACCCCATTCAGCATGCTCTTCTTCGACACTTTGGCCAAGAAGGGAAAGGAGGTGAGTGCTCCTGCACGAATTGCCTGGGGTATGCTGGTGGCAGGTCTTGGTTTTGCTGTCATCTCGCTTGCCTCGGTTTCGCTGACTTCACCCATGGATCTTGGCGAAGGCACGCAGAGCATTCTTTCGCCAGGATGGCTGATATCGACCTATTTCACACTGACGTTGGCCGAACTGCTCCTTTCGCCTATGGGCATCTCGTTTGTGACCAAGGTGGCACCACCCAAGTACAAGGGCCTGATGATGGGCGGCTGGTTTGTGGCCACTGCCATCGGCAATTACCTGAGTTCCATTCCTTCACAACTTTGGAACAAGATTCCATTGATGCAGAACTGGGGCATTCTGATAGCCCTCTGTCTGTTCAGTGCTGTTGCGATGTTTGCGCTGCTCAAGAAACTGAAAGTAATGACTGCGTAACCAATTAACAATTAATAATTAACAATTAATAATTTGCGATTATCAAATAACAATTTGTTTTTGTTAGAACCAATAAATCGTCATGGAAATTATAAAAGTATCTGACAGAACGTTCCGGTCTTATCTTGGCAGGGATAGGATACAGGAAGAGGTGGCACGTGTGGCACGTGAGATTTCTAAGGATATGGCAGATGTAGAACGTCCGCTGTTTGTTTGTGTGCTTAATGGTGCCTTTGTCTTTGCTTCTGACCTTTTTCGTCAACTCACGTTGCCTGATGCAGAGATAACGTTCATTCGCATGAAGTCGTATGAAGGCACACGTACGACGGGCAAGGTGAAAGCCATCGTTGGACTGATTGAGAGTGTAGTGGACCGTGATGTCATAATTGTGGAAGACATTGTGGACAGTGGATATACCATGAAGCGTCTCATCTCGCAGCTTGGAGATCTGGGAGCCAGAAGCATCAAGGTGTGTTGCCTGCTCAAGAAACCCAAGGCCATCAAGGTTCCCGACCTGCAACTTGATTATGTGGCGCTTGAGATACCCGATGACTTTATCGTCGGATACGGATTGGACTATAATGAACAGGGGCGTAACTTGCCTGATATCTGGGTTGTCAATGACTGAGTTGGTTGGATGTTCCCAAGCCTTTCAGTGAACATATTGCTGTAGGAATTGATTACATAATGTGACAAAATAGAGTGTTATTGCTCAAAAAAACAAGATTTCTGTTGAAAAATTTTTATAATTGATAAATTATTCTTACCTTTGTAAAGATTTTTCGCGTTTTAATAGAAAAGAGTTATTTGTTTTTTAAGGTAATTGGATATGTTGAATATCGTAATTTTTGGAGCCCCAGGTTCCGGCAAGGGTACCCAGAGTGAAAAGATCATCGAGGAGTATGGCGTTGCACACATCTCGACAGGCGATGTACTCCGTGAAGAAATCAAGAAAAGGACCGAACTCGGAAAACTTGCAGCCTCATATATCGATAACGGTGATTTCATCCCTGATTCCGTAATGATCAAGATCCTTGCCTCTGTGCTGGATGCGAAGGGTAAGGACGTCAAGGGTGTCATCTTCGATGGCTTCCCACGCACTATTCCTCAGGCTGAGGCTCTTGATGAGATGCTCGCAGAACGTGGAGAGACGATTTCGGTCGTTATCGGTCTTGAAGTCGATGGTGAAGAACTCATCAATCGCATTGTGCTGCGTGGCAAGACCTCGGGTCGTGCCGATGACAATGAGCATACTGCACGTCATCGTCTTGAGAATTATCACAACATGACCCAGCCTTTGAAGAAATATTATATTGAAGAGGGAAAATATGTGCCGGTGCCAGGAAAGGGCGATATCGACGATATCTTCTCTCATATCAAGGAGGTTATTGATGCCGTCAAGTAAGCAGAGTTCAATTGCCTCAAACGCCATAACCCCTGTCACAGCCATCTGCGACAGGGGTATGTTTTGTCAGCGAAAGGGAAAAAGAAGATTATTTGGAAAATAATGGGGTAAATATTTGCAGAATTCGAGAAAAAACGCTATCTTTGCACGCGATTGAAAACAGACCATTATGGGACGCATTCTCAGCATAGATTATGGACGCAAGCGCACAGGTTTGGCTGTCACCGATCCGTTGCAGATCATTGCCAACGGACTCTCGACCATACCCACACATGAGTTGGAGAAATGGCTGATGAGCTATATCCCCAAGGAAGGTGTAGAACGTGTCTTGGTCGGCTTGCCACGCCATATGAGCGGCGAAATGAGCGAGTCGTGGCAGTACATCGAGCCATTCCTCAATCGTCTGCATAAGTTGCTGCCCGACCTGCCCATCGAACTGGTGGATGAACGCTTCACCTCAAAACTCGCCTCGCAGGCCATTCTGCAGAGCGGCGTAGGCAAGCAACGTAGGAGGGAGGACAAGGGCATGATAGACGAGGTGTCGGCAACGATTATTCTTCAGCAATGGATGGACAATCGGTCTATGCCTGGTTACAAGGCTGTGATGTTTCCACAGAAGGTCGAGGGAATCTAGGTAATCTAGATGCTCTAGAAACTCTAGATAATCTAGAAACTCTAGAACTTCTAGATAATCAAAAAAAAAAGAAATCAATAATTTAGAAAAATATGATACTACCAATTTACTTATACGGTGAGCCAGTGCTTCGCAAGGAAGCTGAGGATGTGCCTGAGGACTATCCAAACCTCAAGGAGTTGGCCGAGAATATGTTCCAGACGATGGAGAAGGCCAATGGAGTAGGCTTGGCAGCTCCGCAGGTTGGCCTGGCATTGAGAATGTTTGTAGTGGATGGCAACGGCTTGGCCGAGGATTATCCCGAATGCCTGGGCGTGCGTCGCTGCATGATCAATCCAGAGGTTGTGGAAGAGAGCAAGGAGACCAATGTCAAGGACGAAGGTTGTCTTTCGATTCCAGGTGTCTATGAAGGCGTGAAGCGTCCCGACTGGATTGTGATCAACTACCTTGACGAGAATCTTGTTGAGCACGAGGAACGTCTCGAAGGCTTTGCAGCCCGTATGGTACTGCACGAGTATGATCACCTCGATGGAAAGATGTTTATCGATCGTGTGTCGCCTTTGCGCAAACCATTCATCAAGAACAAGCTCCAGGCTATTCTCAAAGGCAAGAATCACCCCGATTACAAGCATTGCTCTTTACGATGAGCGGGGATTTGACTCCTATTATTGAATCATTAACTATTTAATTTCCTAAATAATGGCAAAAGTACAGAAAGAAACTGCCCCAATGAGCGACAAGATGAAGGCGCTGCAGATGGCGATGGAGAAGATCGACAAGACCTTCGGCAAGGGCTCCATCATGCGCATGGGCGAAGAGAAGGTCGAGGAAGTGGAAGTTATTCCTACGGGTTCTATCGGTTTGAATGCAGCCCTTGGTGTGGGAGGCTATCCCAAGGGACGCATCATTGAGATTTACGGCCCTGAGTCGTCAGGTAAGACCACTTTGGCCATCCATGCTATTGCAGAGGCTCAGAAGAGGGGAGGTATAGCTGCATTCATCGATGCAGAGCACGCTTTTGACCGCTTCTATGCCGAGAAGTTGGGTGTAGATACCGACAACCTTCTGATTTCGCAACCCGACAATGGCGAGCAGGCTCTTGAGATTGCTGATAACCTGATTCGTTCGGCAGCTATCGACATCATCGTCATTGACTCGGTAGCAGCTCTGACACCAAAGGCAGAGATTGAGGGTGATATGGGTGACAACAAAGTGGGACTGCAGGCCCGACTGATGAGCCAGGCTTTGCGCAAGCTCACCGCTGCTATCAATCAGACCAAGACCGTGTGCATCTTCATCAATCAGCTTCGCGAAAAGATTGGTATCATGTTTGGCAATCCTGAGACAACGACAGGCGGCAATGCCTTGAAGTTCTATGCATCGGTGCGTCTCGACATTCGTCGTGTGACCAGCATCAAGTCCGGCGATCAGATATTGGGTAACCAGGTGCGCGTGAAGGTAGTAAAGAACAAGGTTGCACCTCCATTCCGTAAGGCAGAGTTTGACATCATGTTTGGCGAAGGCATCAGCCGTTCTGGCGAACTTGTTGATCTTGGCGTTGAATATGGTATCATCAAGAAGAGCGGATCGTTCTTCAGCTACAATGGAACCAAGTTGGCTCAGGGACGTGATGCCACGAAGCAACTTATGCTCGACAATCCTGAACTGGCTGATGAAATCGAGGCTGGTATCATGAGCAAGTTGAAGGGTGCTGAACTACCCGAGGAACCCCTTACGAAGGAAGAGGCTGAAGCCAGCGAGTATTAATCGATACTAATAAAAGAAACCAGAGGCAACGTGATATCAAATGCACGTTGCCTCTGAACTATTATAATATGTGTGTGTATGTTTTTTACTTGATTACCACCTTGCGAGAAGTGCCGTTCTGCTTGATGATGTAGATGCCCTTGGTTAGGCCCATGGTGCTTTCAGCAATCTTCTTTCCGCAAAGGTTATAGACTTCCATCTTGTTATTGTCGTTGGTCACCTTGTTGATGCCTTGGGCATCGGTGTCGAACACAACAGTGATGGAGGTGCAGTCATCTGGATCGAGGGTGCAATAGGCTTTGAGCTCGACAGAGCCTTTGAAGGACTTTGTGTCGAAAGCCATTGCATGTAGCCAATTCTTGCCCTGCTCGACGGTACTACCTGGCAATACAGCATCTTTGTAGTTCGTGGTAATTTCATTACCATCGGATGGCCATGCCATACAATTCCCATTTGGGCAGAATTCGATATCCTTATAGTTCTCCTTGCCGACACAAGTGAGCGAAAGCTTGGAAGCATCCTCACTAACGTTCTTGATATATACAGGAGCCTGCATCTCAATCATGAAGTCAAAATCGGAATATTCCGAGATGGTCACTGTGCCACCATTTGGAATGACCTCATTGCCTAACATAAAGGCAAATGTGGTCTCCTCCTGAGCCATCAAGGCAGAGGAGCAGAAAAGGATAGCAAGTATTGTGGAGTAGAATTTCTTCATTATGCTCATTGTTAGATTTATTCCTATATCGGGTGCAAATTTACTTATTTTTGATAAAAAAAGCAAATATTTCAATAAAAAACTGCTAACTTGCACAATAAATTCCTTAAATTGCAGACAATGGGTGCCAAAAAGCGGGAATTATCCCTTGATGCGGCGTTCCTCTTCCTTTTTGCTTGACAGCATTCCGCATGCTGCAAAGATGTCTTCTCCACGCGAAGCGCGGATGGTGGTCATCAGGCCATGCTGGCACAGATAGTCGCGGAAAGTCTCCATAGCTTTTACGTCGGAGGTTCGGAGATCCACATCGGGGATGGTATGGAAACGTATGAGGTTAACCTTGCAGGGCAATCCTTTGAGCAGACGCAGCAATTCCTGGGCATGACGAATGTCGTCGTTGACGCCACGGAAGACAATGTATTCGAAAGTGAGTTCGCGCTGGTGCGTCCAGTCGTAGGTCTTGAGCAGCGCGATGACTTCACTGATGGGGTAGGCACCCTGAACAGGCATCAGCTTTAGTCGCTCGTCGGCAAATGGTGAGTGGATGGAGACAGCGAGGTTGCAAAGGCTTTCACGGAGGAAATCGGAAAGGTGCTGCATCTGTCCGATGGTCGATACAGTCACACGTTTGGGACTCCAAGCCATTCCCCAAGGAGCTGTGATGATGTCAAGTGCCTTGCGGAGTTCTTCCCAATTGTCCAACGGCTCACCCATGCCCATAAAGACGAGATTGGTGAGGGTCTGCGACTCTGGAATGGCGAATATCTGGTTAATGATTTGGTGGGAAGTGAGTTGCCCATTGAAGCCCTGCTTGCCGGTCATGCAGAAATAACAATGCATCTTACACCCGATCTGACTGGAAATGCAGAGCGTGGCACGCTCGTGTTCGGGCAGATAAACTGTTTCGATGTGTTTGCCAACAGGTGTAGCAAAGAGATAACGGATGGTGCCGTCCTTGGAATGGGCAGCATCAACAGGATCTTCATATCCTATGGTATAACCGTCGGCTTCGAGACGGGCGCGATTCTCCTTCGAAAGATTGGTCATTTCGTCGATGGAATGCACTCGTTTCACGTAAAGCCATTGTGCAATCTGCTTGGCTGCAAATTTCGGCATGCCGAGAGCAGAGGTGATATCCTGCAATTCGGCTAAGGTTTTGCCTAAGAGAGGGGTCATGGTTGTCGGTTGGGAATGGAAAAGGACGGGCACTGGATGTCCGTCCTTCTTATAGGAGATAAAGAGAAAATACTGATCAATAGAAGTTGATGCGGTTATCCTCGATCTTGGCGTTGTCCTGAAGAACCTGAAGAGCTGCATTGGCAGCCTGGGCGTAGTCGCGAGTGCGACCTACGGTCTCCAGACGAGCCTTCTCATCGTAGGTGAGGCCCTTGTCGTTCTTGCTGAGCAACTGGAGAGCTACAACCACGTTGCGACCAGCTACTGTAAGCACGTCACCAGGATTAGCCTTGAGGGCAGCCTCGAAGATCTTTGGCTCGGAACCGAGACCTACTACGTTGCTGAGGTTGAAGTTGACGAACTTGGCGGTGTCGATGCTGGCGCCATTGAAGGCAGCAGCGTAGCCTGCAAGAGTCTTGTCGGCAACTGCATCGAAGTCAGCACTGAGTTTCTCGACCTTCTTGAGAGGAAGAACGTTGAACTGTGAGAGCTGCTTGTAGAAGACAGTGTCGTTGATGTCGAGATAACCCTTCTCGATGTCGCCAGTGATGGCTACCACGAGGAGGTTGTCGCCAGTCTCGATGATGTCGCTGACGTCACCCTTCTTGTTCTGGAAGGCGAACTGCACGGCCCTGCGAGCGTCCTGAACGCCACCTACATTATAAGAGGTAGAGTAGAGGGTGGTAGGCATCATCATGAAGCCTTCAGCGCGTGCGCTATCCATCATGGAGCGAATGTCCTTGTAAGTAGTGAGGAAGCGGTTGAGCTTGCCGTATTCCTCGCCACGAGTACGGGTCGAAGGATAAACTTCGTTGGCGTAGATGGCAACTTTTGCAAGAGCCACTGGAGCGGTCTTATTGGTAACCTTGCATACGAAGTGAGCGTTGTCGTTCATATCGTGAATGAAGGTGGTGCCTACAGCACTCTGACGGATCTTGTTGCGAAGCTCGTCGCCGAAGTTCTGAAGGAGCGAAGGATCCTCCATCCAGCCTACAAACTTCTGTTGCTGGTCGTACGAAGCGAGAGCGGTGTTGGCATTGGTGGCAGCAGCAAGCACAGCCTTGATGCTGTCGGCTTCAGATGAAGTGGGGACAACAACCATAGCCAACTCGATGGAGTCAGGAGCGACAGTCTTGTCGATGATACGGGCCATCATATAGTAGTCGCCATTCTCGCGATGTGGCTCAAGGATGGCACCAACGCCATTGTTCTGTACGAAATCCCTGGTGTCGCCTTCAAAACCACTTACAGGCACCCATGCATCCATATAGGATACTGAAGAGTTGCCGTTCACGAGTTCAGCTACCTCATCAGTTGTGGCAAACTCATCACGAAGGGCCTTGATGTCGGCTTCAGCCTGGGCATAATCCTCGTCGCTGGGACGGAGAGCTACGTTGATGTAGCTTACGTTGCGACGCTCGGCATTGAGCTTGTAGTTGCGCTTGGTGCTGTTGTAGTACTTCTCGACGTCGTTTTTGCTGACGCTTACTACCGAATCAGGAACGCTGCTTGCATACTGCTTAACGTAAGCGAAGGTGCACTCGGTGTTGTCACCGTTGAAGTTGTCCTTTGCCTCCAGTTTGTTGGGGGTAACAGCTGCTGCAACGAGACCGGTATATTTCTCCACCAGACGGTTCAGTGACACCTGATTCTCGATTTCCATCCAGTTCTCCTCCGAGAAGAAAGGATTCTGCTGGGCAGCCTGCTCAAAACCATCGTTGGTGATGAGGTTGACAAAGTAAGAAACGACCTGAGGAGCCTGCTGACCGAACATCTGTGAAAGAACGGGCGACATGTTCTGGCCCTGCACGAGCTCATTGATTTCGTCCTTGGTAACTACAAGACCGAACTTCTTGCAAGCCTTCTCGATGAGGTTCTTGGTGACGATCTCCTGATAAACCTGATTGTTGAGCTGCTGGGTGCTCTGGTTGTCAAGCTCCTGGCCCTGCATGGCCTTTACAAAGTCCTGACGACGCTGACGAGCAGCCTCGTATTCTTCGTAGGTCACTTTCTGTCCGTCGATGGTCACGACCTTGTCGCGTCGGCTCTGCATGATGGAGCTGGAGCTTGTGATCAAGTCTCCGACAATGAATGCTACCATTGCCAAACCCACAATAACCAAGAGGAGAATGGAATGGTTTCTGATGCGTTGTAATACTGCCATTTGTTTTAATGTATTTTGTTATAATTATTTTTCGAATTCAGACCACTTCTTTATAAAAGTGGGCAAAATCGGACGCGAATATACATAATTTATTTTATTCTTCGAACAAATTTGCGGATTTTTTTGCGAAAATCGTGTAATTTTATTTCTTTTCCATCAATTCTCACTCTTCACTTGGCAAATTTGACAACCTAACGAGCTCGATTTTGGTGGCGCTGGTCTTCGTGACGGTCAGACGGATGTGTTCGTCGTCGAGCAATATGGAGTCGCCCGTCTTGGGCATGGTCTGCAGGTGGTGGAGGATGAGACCTGCCAAGGTTTGGTATTCGTCGCTCTCGGGGAGGTTGAGTTCGAGATCCTCATTGATGTGGCTTATCTCAAGACGCCCGCTGAGTTCCCACTCGTGTTCGCCTACCTTGTTTTCGATCAGTTGCACCTGGTCGTGCTCGTCTTCGATATCGCCGATGATTTCTTCAAAGAGGTCTTCCATGGTGATGACGCCTGCGGTGCCTCCAAATTCATCGACAACGGCAGCAATCGACTTCTTGTGCTCCATCAGCATACGCAAGAGTTTGGGTGCGGCCATCGACTCGGGTACAAAGAGGATTGGGATGATCTTCTGCTGCCACTGATGAGGGCGACGGAACATCTCGCTCGAATGAATGTATCCGATAAGGTTATCGATGTCCTCCTTATACACGGGAATCTTCGAGTAGCCGGTTTCGACAAAGAGCTGATTGAGTTCTTTGAAAGGTGTATCGACAGAGACTGCCGTGAGTTCGGAACGTGGAATCATACAGTCGCGCACCTTGACTTCCGAGAAGTCGAGGACATTCTTGAAGAGCTGCAATTCCTGCAGATTATCGTCGTCATCTGCCTTGCCTGGAGTGCTGTGAGTCTTAGTTTCGTCTTTCTCGTCATCATCATCGTCGGCATTCTCGATGCCTTTTTGCACAAAGAAGTCGAGATCGACGCGTGTCAGCGCGCCCTGCTTCTCCTTGATGATGGGCATGCCGAAGAGACGCAGGATGCCGTGGCTCAGCATAGTGCTGAAGAGCGAAATGGGGGAGAGGATCCAATAGATCAGCCACAGCGGAACGGCAAAGATTCGCAGCATCATGTTGGGATTCAACTTGAAGAGCGTCTTGGGCAGATACTCGGCGGTGAAAAGGATGATGATGGTCGAAAGGATGGTTTGCGTGAGCACCACTATGAAGTCATTCTCCGAGAAATATTCGCGAATGGGGGGCTCCATAAGTTGTGCCATCAGGATACCATAGATGATGAGCGCAATATTATTGCCCACCAGCATGGTGCTGATGAAGCGCTCGGAGTGATTGTAGAAATACTGCAGAATGCGTGCGGTCCATCCGCCCTCTTGCTTGTCGAGCTCCAGACGGATACGGTCGGCAGAAATGAATGCCATCTCCATACCGCTGAAGAACGCACTGAACAAGAGCGTCAACGCAATGCAGAACAGTAGGGTATAACTCATCTTTTATTATCGAAAGGTATATTCTTGGGCGAACCCGTACGGTTACGACGCTGACGTGCCAAAGCAGCCTTTTCTTGCGGTGTCAACGGCTCGGATTGGATAGTGTCAGTCGGGGCGATGGTGCCTGGTTCGTCGTTTTCGACAAGATGCTCGCCGTCATCGGAAGTCTCTTCCTCATAGTCGGTTCTTGAGCCATCCTGTTGGCGCATCTCGAAGATGCCGGTAGTTTGACGTATCTCGTATTCGGTGAAGGATTCGTTGCTGTTGAACCCGTATCCTTCCAAAATGTCGCGGTTGCGTTCGATGTGGATGAAGGAGTCGCTGTAGACGGTGTGCTTCCTCATATCCCAATAGAGTTCCTCAGTGTTGAACTTCTCACCCTTGGTGTTCGAAACGCGCACGTTGCCTATCAGGTGCCATTGCTGCTCCTTCTCGAAGTGATAGGCTGTGTCGGCCTGTAGTTTGCCTGCAGGCTGCATTTCCTCGTCGAGTTGCTGCAGCTCGATGCCCTCGGGAAAATACCAGTAGGATTTCTTCGCATCGAGGTTATAGGTGTACCAGATAGGCGTATTGGCGTGGTAGCGTATCACACCCGAGTCGGAGACCAACATGGAGACGTCGGTGGTCACCATCCCGGGTATCTTCGAGTAGTCCTCCTCTTCAGTGGTTCCCTCATCCTTATTCACGTCCTGCTGGCAACCGGCAACGATCGAGCAGGCAAGAAGGAAGAACAGGAACGATAATAATTTATGCATTTTTATGCTATGTTAGTGCCAAAATCCTTGAAATCGGAGAATTTTCACGTTTTTTTGGATGATTTTCAACTTTTGCGGTGCAAAGATACATATTTTTTCGTATCTTTGCGCACGAAAGGCCAAAAAAATTATTTTTGTTCTGCCTTTATTAATAAAAATCAGTGCAATTGTACTACGCATGAAACAGTATTTAGACCTTATACAACGTGTTCTCGATGAGGGAGTCCATAAGGAAGACCGCACCGGAACCGGCACCATCAGCATCTTCGGACATCAGATGCGGTTCGACCTCAGCGAGGGTTTCCCCCTCGTTACGACCAAGAAGATGTTCACACGCGGCATCATTGAAGAATTGCTGTGGTTCATCAGCGGTTCGACCAACAAGAAGGTGCTTCAGGAAAAGAACGTTCACATCTGGGATTCCTGGGGAGATGACGAAACAGGAGAACTCGGGCCTGTCTATGGCAAGCAGTGGCGTGACTGGGAAGGTAATAATGGTAAGCATTACGACCAGCTGATGATGGCCGTCGATGCCATCAGGAATAATCCCGATTCGCGTCGCATCATCGTCAATTCCTGGCATGTCGAGGAGATTGACCGCATGGGCTTGCCTCCTTGCCATTGCTTCTTCCAGTTCTATGTGGCAGGTGGCAAACTGTCTCTGCAACTCTATCAGCGTTCGGCCGACATCTTCCTTGGTGTGCCATTCAATATTGCCAGTTATGCCCTGCTGCTTCTGATGACCGCTCAGGTTACCGGTTTGCAGCCAGGAACTTTTGTACATACCTTTGGCGATGCCCATATTTATACCAATCATCTCGATCAGGTGCGTCTGCAGCTTAGTCGCACTCCTTATGCGCTGCCCACTATGCAGCTCAATCCCGAGATAAAGGATCTGCGCGATTTCCGTATCACCGATTTCACGCTGACCAACTACCAATGTCATCCAGCCATTAAGGGAGCCGTTTCAGTATGACGAAAGAAAGAACAATGTATCAGTTGCCGGATTTCCTGAAATTTGGCATGATTGTCAGTGAGATTCTAATCATCAATCTGATATTCTACTTCTTTTTTAAGGGTATCCTTTGTCCAGGCAGTGAGCACCCGTTCGACATCTCTTCCCAGTTCGGATTTATATCCTTGTCGCTCACATTCTCCTATTTTGCGGGAATCATGATGCATCCCCTCTCGTTTTTCTATCGTTCCGATCGACGAGGCTCTATTTTGAGCAATGTCTTCGCTACGGTGATTACGATGAGTGTGATCTTCTGGACCTTTACTTTGGTCTTCGATTTCAATGTTCAGTCCATACGCATCATCTATGTATTGGTATGCATTTATGTGAGCTTGGCTTTGTGGCGTTTTTTGTGTGCCTTGATTATCCGATGGTTCCGTACACGCGGTCGCAATATACATCGTGTAATCTTTGTCGGCAACAATGAACCTATTCGCGAACTTGGAGAAGAGATGCGGCATCCGTTCTATGGTTATCGAGTCGAGGGTTACTTTGCTGATGAACCCATAGATTCCGCTAAAGATCTGAAATATCTAGGCAAAGTATCAGAAACTGTCGATTATGTGAAAACACATCCTAAACTTCGGCATCTTTATTGTTCACTTCCTGCCGTACGTGCTAACGAAATACTTGAGATTATTGATGTTTGCGAAAAGAATTGTGTGCGTTTTTACGCTATTCCACAGTTCCGTTCATATTTGAAGCGTAAGATGCAGCTTGAGATTTTGGGGTCTATTCCTGTGCTCAGTATTCGCGACAATCCACTCGATAAGCAGAGTAACCGCATCATCAAACGCGTGTTCGACGTTGTCGTATCGGCCATCTTCATGATTCCTTTCTGGCTTCTCATCTATCCTGTCATAGCTATCCTTACCCATTATCTGCAGCCAGGGCCCGTGTTCTTTAAGCAGAAACGTAACGGATTGAACGGAAAGGAATTTGTATGCTATAAGTTCCGTTCGATGAAGGTCAACGACGATGCCGACCGCCTGCAGGCCACCGAGAATGACCCGCGCAAGACCAAGTTTGGTGACTTTATGCGACGTATGTCAATCGATGAACTACCGCAGTTCATCAATGTGCTCAAGGGTGACATGTCGATTGTCGGTCCACGTCCTCACATGGTGAAGCATACTGAGGAGTATTCCAAACTCATCGACAAGTACATGGTGCGTCATTGGGTGCTCCCTGGCATTACTGGGTGGGCACAGGTCAATGGAGCTCGCGGAGAGACCAAGGAGCTCTGGCAGATGGAAGACCGCATCAAGAAGGACGTGTGGTATGTCGAGAACTGGTCGTTCTCGCTCGACTTGAAGATCATCTTCAAGACCGTGTGGAACGTCATCAAGAAAGACAAGCAGGCATTCTAAGTCGATGGTGACAAAAGGTGCACCACACCTTCGTCGGTTACCTTGAAATGAAAGTCGATGCCGGCGAATGTGAGTCCGTAAACGCGCTGCTCATCATGATGATAATGTGGACGAGGGTCTTGCCCAAGCACCTTGCGCAAGGCTGTCCATTGTTCCTCCTTTAAATTATATAATGTATAGAACTCCTCGGGTATTACTACCTCGAGGGGTTTTTGCGTATATGTCTGGTCGGTGAAGCCTCCACGAGCGTCTGGACAACTGTCGGTGAAGGGGAGATAGGGCTTGATGTCGAGGATAGGAGTCCCGTTCATCAGGTCGGCACCCTTCACAAGGATGACAGGGCCATCGGGAGTGTTGAAGTCAATTCCAGCTATTTCGACACACGACAGTCCGATGGGATTTGGACGGAACGGAGAACGTGTGGCGAAGACGCCCATACGTTTGTTGCCTCCCAGACGAGGAGGTCTGACAGTCGGCGACCAGGTATCTGTTCCCATCGAAGACTTTTGCATTTCCACTTCCGAAAAGACCCATATCAGCCAAAGGTGAGAATAGCCTTCGAGCCCACGTAGGGCTTCGGCGACACGAAATTCGGGTTCGAAGACGATACGTCCTTCGAGCTCGGGGATGAGTCCGGCTTGGCGAGGAACACCGAATTTGCTGTCAAAGTCGGTCTCAATATGTGCGATGATCTTGCATTCCATTATCGGTAATTCATGTTTTCGTGTGCAAATATACTCAATTTTTCTGACATTTTTGACGAAAATGGAGCAAAAATATGGAAAATTTGCAAAAAAATCAAAAAAAACTGTCTTTTTTGTACGACATATCGAAAATTGGCATATCTTTGCAGCGTCAAATTAAAAAAATATTTCGAATGACAATGAATCGTGCAAATTGGTGGTGGCGCAAACTCATGACATGACGTTGTGGGGCGCACCCTTATGCTCGTACATACAGTATATCATAGGGCTTGCAGGACACAACGTCTTGCGAGCCCTCTTTTTATCTTCTCCTATTCATTAATCACAAAGACAATCTTCAGGAAAATGAAATCTTTCCAAGTTGATGCTTCTGGCTTTTATGGCCGCTTTGGCGGGGCTTATGTCCCGGAAATCCTCTATAAGACTGTTGAGGATCTCAAGAACGCTTATCTTCCTATCATTGAGAGCAAGGAATTCCAGGATGAGTATCGTCAATTGTTGCGCGACTATGTGGGTCGTCCTTCTCCACTTTATTTTGCCAAGCGTATGAGCGAGCGATATGGCTGCCAGCTCTATTTGAAGCGCGAGGACCTCAATCATACAGGTGCCCACAAGATCAACAATGCCATCGGGCAGATCCTGATAGCCAAGCGCATGGGCAAGACACGCATCGTGGCCGAGACAGGTGCCGGTCAGCATGGCGTGGCTACTGCTACGGTGTGTGCGCTGATGAATATGCCATGTCGTGTCTATATGGGTGCCCTCGATGTGCAGCGCCAGCACGTCAACGTAGAGCGAATGAAGATGCTCGGTGCTGAGGTTTATCCCGTCGAGAGTGGCAACCGTACGCTCAAGGATGCCACCAACGAGGCTATTCGCGACTGGTGCTGCCATCCTTCCGACATGTTCTACATCATTGGCTCCACAGTCGGTCCTCATCCTTATCCCGATATGGTGGCCCGCCTGCAGTCGATTATTTCGGAAGAACTCAAGTGGCAACTTCGCGAGAAAGTGGGACGTGACTATCCCGACTATCTCATGGCTTGTGTGGGTGGAGGCTCCAATGCAGCTGGCACCATCTACCATTATATCGACGACGAGCGAGTACGCCTTGTGCTTGCCGAAGCTGGTGGCCATGGCATCGATTCGGGAGAGACGGCAGCATCCATGCAGATTGGTACGCTCGGTATTCTCCATGGGTCACGCATCAAGCTGATGCAGACTGATGATGGCCAAATCGTCGAGCCTTATAGCATCTCTGCGGGTCTTGACTATCCTGGCACCGGCCCCATCCATTGTAATCTCTACGAACAGAAGCGCGCCACTGTACTTCCCGCCAATGATGGCGAGGCACTTCGTGCAGCCTTCGAACTGACACGCATCGAAGGCATCATACCTGCTCTTGAGAGTGCACATGCCTTGGCTTTGCTTCCCAAACTCAAGCATCTGTTCCGCCCCGAAGATGTCGTTGTGCTTACAGTCTCAGGCCGTGGAGACAAGGATCTCGACACTTATCTCAAATACAAGGATGACCTTAATATGCAGACTTTCTGAAAGTGCTTATAAATCCGATATTTTCTGAATACTCTGAATACTTTGAGTTCTCCGATTACTCCGAAAAAAACAATCCCTCCGAATACTATGTATACCTACCAGATTAGCAGCAAGGCCATGTTGGGCGATCTGCTGACCCCCGTGAGTGCATATCTGCGACTTCGCGATTTATCAACCCAATCCATTCTGATGGAGTCGAGCGATTATCATTCGGGCAAGAATGCCCGCTCGTTTATCGCTTTACAACCCATTGCTCACGTAGCCATTGGTCATGGCATGGGCAACTGCCTTTATCCCGATGGCAAGACCTTTCAGCACCCTATCGACCGTACTTATCGCAGCGATGCCATCATCGGTGAGTTTATGCGTTCGTTCAAATTCGAGGGCGATGCCCATCAATTGAGCTGTTGCCAGTTGTGGGGATTCACTTCGTTCAATGCTGTACGCTATTTTGAAGATATTGCAGTCAAGGACGAGACGCAGGCGAAGAACGATGCCCCCGATATGCTCTATATATTATTTAAATATGTGTTGGAGTTCGACCATTTCAACAATCGTTTGACGATCTACGAACTCCTTCAATCTGGCGAGCCATCGGGCATCGAAGAGATTGAGCGTATGATGAACCGACCTGCAGTGGGACGTTTCTCTTTCCGTCCGGTAGGAGAGGTGAGCAGCACGCTGACTGATGAACAGCACAAGGCTAACATTCGCCGAGGAATCGTACATTGCAAGCGCGGCGACGTCTTCCAGATCGTTCTGTCACGTCGTTTCATCCAGCAATACGAAGGCGATGACTTCAATCTCTATCGCGCCCTTCGTTCCATCAATCCTTCTCCCTACCTTTTCTATATGGATTTCGGGGGCTTCCGCATCTTTGGTTCGTCGCCTGAGACTCATTGCCGCATCGAACGCAGCGACGATCGCTTCATCGCCTATATCGATCCCATTGCAGGCACCACCCGCCGAACGGGCGATGATGTGCAGGATGTTAAAAATGCCAACTATCTGCGCAACGATCCGAAGGAGAATGCCGAACACGTGATGCTGGTCGATCTGGCACGCAATGACCTTTCGCGAAACTGTCATCATGTCAAGGTCGAATTTTACAAGGAACTGCAGTACTACAGCCATGTCATCCATCTGGTAAGTCGCGTGTCGGGTATCCTTAATCGCGATGCCGATCCTATCAAGACATTCATCGATACCTTCCCAGCTGGAACACTTTCAGGTGCACCCAAGGTGAGAGCTATGCAACTCATCTCCGAATATGAGCCCCATAATCGTGGCGCCTACGGAGGTTGTGTGGGCAGCATCTCGTTCGATGGCTCGCTCAATCAAGCCATTACGATCCGCACCTTCGTCAGTCGAAACAATGAACTTTGGTTCCAGGCTGGTGGCGGCATTGTCGCCAAAAGTAACGAGGAATATGAACTTCAGGAAGTCAACAATAAACTCGGAGCCCTTCGTCGCGCCATTCTATTGGCTCAAGACTTGTGATTTTATAGTAACTATAGTAACTGTCAACATCCCTTCCCTATGAAAATTGCAATGATTGATAACTATGATTCCTTTACCTACAATCTTGTACATCTTGTAAAGGAACTTGGCGCCGAAGTAACTGTTTTTCGCAATGATCAGTTTGCCCTGTCCGATCTCGAATCCTTCGATAAGATCATGCTCTCGCCTGGCCCTGGTATTCCGAGTGAGGCAGGTCTGCTGCTCGATGTCATTCGCACCTATGCTGGCGAGAAACCGATACTTGGCATCTGCTTGGGCGAACAGGCCATTGGTGAGGCTTTTGGCGGAAATCTTGTCAACCTCGATGAAGTCTTCCACGGAGTACAGACTCCTGCCCACATTGTCGATTTTGTCGAATATGGAGAGCATAAGGTCGATTACCTCTTCCGTGGCCTCCATCGCGACATTCTTGTCGGTCGTTATCACTCTTGGGTAGTCGATGCCGAGACGATGCCCGACTGCCTCGAGGTCACTTGCACTTCCAACGAAGGTCAGGTGATGGCACTACGCCATCGTGAATATGACGTCCGTGGCATCCAGTTCCATCCCGAGTCTGTCCTTACTCCCGATGGGAAGAAGATTATTAATAATTGGCTTTTGCATCTGTAGGAGGGCTCGGAGTGCTCGGAGTGCTCGGAGTGCTCTGAGTACTCGGAATACTCGGAGTACTCGGAGTACTCTGAATACTCGGAATACTCAGAATACTCGGAGAACTCTGAGTACTCTGAAATCTTTGAAACTATAATCTCTATATAATACAACAATGAAATCTTATCTCACTAAAATCATCGAGGGCCAGATCCTTACGCGCGAGGAGACCCACGTCATTATGTTGGGCATTACCCAGCAGAAGTATAACGAATGCCAGATCGCTTCCTTGCTCATGGCTTTGCAGGTTCGAGGCATCACTGTCGACGAACTGCTCGGCTTCCGCGATGGACTACTCGAGACTGGTCGCCAAATCAACCTCGACGGCTACGAAACCCTCGATATCGTTGGAACAGGCGGCGATGGCAAGAACACCTTCAACATCTCAACCTGCTCATCGTTCGTGGTCGCAGGTGCAGGCTACAAGGTCTCGAAGCATGGCAACGGCAGTTCCACCTCTGTGTCGGGTGCCTCCAATGTGCTTCAGGGCCATGGCGTGAAGTTCACGGCCGATGCCGACATCATTCGTCGTTCGCTTGACGAGGCCAATATCTGCTACTTCCATGCTCCACTCTTCGCTTACGGCATGAAGTTCGTCGGTCCAACACGTAAGGCTATGAACGTCCCTACGTGTTTCAATCTCTTGGGCCCATTGGTTAACCCCTGTCATCCTAAGTATTCGCTCCACGGCACAGCCAACCAAGCGCAGATGAGGCTCTATGTCAATGCCCATCAGAAGATTGGCGATACCTATGGCGTCATCTCGTCCTACGATGGTTACGATGAAATCTCGCTTACCTCGGGCTTCAAACTTGTGACCAACAACTTCGAGAAAGTCTTTACGCCCAAGGACCTTGGTCTGAATTATGTCAATGCCGACGACATCTTTGGAGGCAATACGCCAGCCAATGCGAAAAAGATATTCGACAATGTGCTCGAAGGCAAGGCCACCGAAGCCCAGAAGTCGGTCATCATCGCCAATGCGGCTTGTGGCATCTCGATCATCGATCGCAACATCAGCATCGAGGATAGTGTTAGCATGGCACGCGAATCGCTTGACTCAGGTCGTGCCCTCGCATCATTCAAGAAATTCCTGAAGATTTACAGCTGATGGCAGATATCCTACAAGAAATCGTAGCACACAAACGCTGTGATCTCGATCGGTTGCTGTGCAAACGTGTGTCGATGGCCGAAGCCCTGCGTCAATCTCCGAGCGGCATCATCGCCGAATTCAAGCGCAAGAGTCCTTCAAAGGGATGGATACATGCCGACGTCGAGCCCGAACAAGTCATCCCCCGTTATGTCGAGGGAGGTGCCGCAGCATTATCGATACTTACCAACGAAGAATATTTCGGAGGCAAGCCGGAATATATCACCCGTGTGCGTAGGCTCGTCGGCTCCTGTCCGATTCTACGCAAGGAGTTCATTATCGATCCCTATCAGGTCTATGAAGCCAGGATGCTTGGTGCCGATGCCATCCTGCTCATTGCCGCAGCTCTTACGCCTCAGGAATATGCCCAATTGCTTGACCTCGCCCATCAACTCCATCTGGAAGTCCTTCTGGAAGTGCACGACCCTGCGGAGTTGGAATACCTCAAGGCAGGAGTACCCGATATGCTTGGTGTCAACAATCGTTCGCTCGGCACATTCCATACCGATGTGCAGCATTCGTTCGAAATCGCTGAGGCAATGTTGGATGCCATCTCTCATCTCGGCACCCAACGTCCGGTACTCGTCTCCGAATCGGGCATCTCGAATCCGGAAGTGATCAAGCGACTTCGCAAGGTTGGCTTCCTCGGTTTCCTCATTGGCGAATGCTTTATGCGTGAACCCGATCCGGGACAGGCCTTGACCACCTTCGTCCAGGCAATTGCAAATTCTTAATTGTAATTGTAAATTGCTAATTGTTAATTGTTAATTGTTAATTATTAATTGTTAATTCTTTATCCTATGTATATCAAAGTTTGTGGTATGCGCGATGCCCAGAATATTCGCGATGTGGAAGCCCTCGAAGTTGATATCATTGGCTTCATATTTTGGCCTGGATCCAAGCGCTATGTCAGTACAAAACCCGACTATCTGCCTATCGAGGCCGAGCGTGCAGGCGTGTTTGTGAATGCTTCGCCCGAGGAAATTGTGCAGAAGGTCAAGGAGTATGGCCTTCAATACGTGCAGCTTCATGGTGACGAGGATATCGCTTACGTCACAAACCTCCAGAAACTCCTGGAGGCATCCGTCTCCAGAATGCCACGCATCGTTCGTGCCATCCAGGTGGAATCGCGCAGCAAGGTGCTCAAGGCAATGATGTGGGATGGTTTTGTCGATGGCCTCCTCTTCGAAGCACCCACTACGGGCTATGGTGGTTCGGGAGTGTCGTTCGATTGGAGTCTGCTTTCCAGTTATCGTGGCAACACGCCATTCTTCATCACCGGAGGCATCGGTCCTCAGTCACTTGAAGCTCTTCTTGAGTTTGAACATCCCCAGTGGATAGGTGTCGATCTGAACAGTCGTTTCGAATCGTCTCCAGGGTTCAAGGATGTCGCTTTGCTCCGTCCTTTTGTCGAAGCATTGAAAAAAATAAAAAATTGAAAAAAAGAAAAAAATAAAAAATTAACTATGAATAGAATCAATCAGCTGTTTGCAAGCAGGCCCGAGAAACTGCTGAGCCTCTACTTCTGTGCGGGTGCACCCACACTTGAAGGTACTGCCGAGGTACTGCACGCCATGCAGCAGCACGGCATCGCCATGGTCGAGGTCGGCATTCCTTTCAGCGACCCTATGGCCGATGGGCCTGTTATCCAGAATGCAGCCACCAAGGCGTTGCGCAACGGTATGACCCTTCGCAAGCTCTTCTCTCAGCTCGAAGGTATTCGTCGAAGTCCTTATGAAGGTGGGGTAGGAGACAATCTTCCTCTCATCCTCATGGGCTATCTCAATCCCATCATGCAGTTTGGTTTCGAGCTGTTCTGCCAGGAATGTGTTCGTGTGGGTGTCGATGGCGTCATCATTCCCGACCTTCCCTTCAAGGACTATATGGAGGACTTCAAGCCCATCGCCGACCATTACGACCTGCGCATCATCATGCTCATCACGCCCGAAACGTCCGAAGAGCGTATCCGTTTCATCGACGACAACACTTCGGGATTCATCTATATGGTTTCGTCGGCAGCCATCACTGGCGCACAGAAGGAGTTCAACGAGGCCAAGCAGGCCTACTTCAACAAGGTTCATGCGATGCATCTCAAGAACCCCACCATGATAGGATTCGGCATCAGCAATCGCCAGACCTTGGAATCGGCACAGGCAAACGCCAATGGTGCCATCATCGGTTCGAAGTTTGTCCAGTTGCTCGACGAGGAGAACGGAAACGCCCCGAAGGCCCTGGACAGGCTCTTCGAGGCATTGAAGCAGTAGGTTGTCAAAGGCGCAGACCGTAGAACATACGGATGCGCCATTTTATGTTGTGCAGGGCAAGATCTTCTTCATTGCCGATATTGGTGAAGTTGAACACCATCGACATTCCGAAGAACTTGTTGCCCAACTGACGCACCACGGCTCCTCGTCCTGTGATTATGGCCTCTGGAAAGTGGTAGTTCAGGGGCACACGCGCATTGCCAAAGGTCATTGAGGTGTTGCTGTAGACGATGAATGTCGGGGTGGCAGATATGTGCAGCAGCCAATCCTGAGACGGCACGTAGTTGTAGCCATAGCCGCCACCGATGCCGATGTT
>JAZQBS010000002.1:0-6997 GCA_045545875.1 Bacteroidales bacterium | reverse complement strand
CATATCATTAACGAGTAATTAACGATTCATTAATGGGCATTAACGTTAAAAAGATAATTCTGCTCGACCATGGTTTCGAACAGTGACGTCCCAGTTCGACAAGCAGAATTTTACCTATATATCTGGGAAAGACGTATTTTTCGCCTTCTTAGAAAAAATCTGCCGATATTTCAAAGATCACGATGCAAAGATACGAACTATATTTTTGGCACTGTCCGCATTTGTCCGCAAATGTCCGCAAATGTCCGCAAATGTCCGCTTTTTTTCTCACTTACTATTGTTTATGTCAAAAAAAATCAGTAACTTTGCGGTGTAAATAGTATTACTCTTCTTTACCCCTCAAACCCCTCTTAACCCCCTAAGTGTATGTGGCCAGTACAGCAATACGACAAATTTTCATTGGCGTTAGCCTATTTCCCTACCTCAACCAATGACAGCGCATCGCGCCACCTTCGCCGTTGGATTGCCAACAATAGCGAGTTGAAAGCCAAGCTTGTAGCCGAAGGCTATCAGCCAGCTCAGCACCACTTCACCGCGCGCCAGACCGCGCTCATCTTCGAATATCTTGGCGAGCCGTAAAAAAATACATCATCTTTGTCAAAACTGAAATGAAATGACAAAGATGATGCACGCTCGGTTGCTATTCCTGATTGCAATGTCGTTTTACAGTCTCATTTTACGAGCTTCAATCCCTTTTCAGACAGGTAGTAACGCTGGTCGGGATGATTCGGTTTGTCAGGATATGCACGGAGTACATAACCACCCTCAATAGCGGGGTTGAGCATGTTTATTCGAACATATCTCCGACTAGAAATCCCCAATTTCTTCAGAAGTACATTCATTGTATATACGTTGTCGCGAATACAATTAACAACTTTCTGAACTTGGTCACCAGCTTGGTCACTAACTTGGTCACCAGCTTGGTCACTAGCTTGGTCACCAGCTTGACTACTATGCTGTTCCCCAAACCAATATGTAACGGTAGAACAGATCAAATCACTAGCGAACTCCACTTTTCCCTTGGTCAGTTTTTCCCATATTAGCATCTTATCTATGCCATAACCGGCATTCTCACCCAGTTTGGCATAGCGGAAGAACTTGATAAGGTTGGGATTTCGTGGAATGGAGTGTATTTGTGTGCGCAACTCTGACAGTGGGAACATAAATCTGCCAGGATTCTGCAACTCAATGTGGTCTGCAAACACACGTATCGTAGGATGCATTGGGCTGAAGTAGTCGGCATGAGCGCAACAGTTGGTAAGTCCTTCTCTCAGAGCATATAACTGTGATTCGTCCTCAGCTCCTACACCGTCGGGACGAGCCTGATATGGAGCATCAACGAAGTTGCGCAGCCGTTGAAGAATAATCTGATATGACTCCCAAATGTTATCTTGCTCCTGCATCCGATATGTATAGCGTACCTGAGCATCGGCAAGGCTCTTGCCTGGAATCTCCAGATAGTCTATCCAAAAGTTGCTTATGTGACGTTGTACAACATCCCTCTGCCCAAGCATCAAAATGCCGCCAATGGTCAGCCGTCCATCCTTGGAGATGCCCACCTTGTCACAGAACTGTTCATCGGGCAGGTCTTTATAGGGGAAAGAAGGATTATCGTTGCGGATATGGTTTCTATAAGTTTCCAGTGAACTCTTGTTGAGGTCATTGATGCTTGTCCCCTCTACCACTTGTTCACTCTTACTGCCAAAAGCCTGATCACGCATCATGGCCATCACCTCTGTCTCAGTAGCGCGACGGTCTCCACTGCCTGTACGGATATAAGTGTTGATGGAGTTTCCCACATAGATAGGTTTAACGATGCTCGAAGGCACAAAGAACGCCAGCACCAATTTGCCATCGAAGAGATATTTCTTGCCTTTGGCTGTTAGGCGCAGGTTGAATTTCTGCCCATTGCGCAGCGTGTTCAGAAAGTCAGACTCCGTCTTCTCTCCGTTGTTCACCCCGTTTATCTCAAACAGCTTTCCTTGCTGTTTGACACCAAAGACAATCCAGCCACCGGAGGTGTTGGAAAAGGCCGACACCGTTGACCACACATCCTCGGGCAACTTCTCTTGAGCTCTCTTGCATTCAAAGTCATCCCATTCGATTTCCGATAGTTTCTGTAATAGCTCTTCCTTCGTCATATTTCTTGTACAAAGTTATTCAATTGTGAAGACATTCATTTTTCAGGATACGAATAATACATTCCAACCGGTCACTCGATTTTTAGTTATTAATTCTGCAAATAGTATGAAAAACGGTGCAAATATACGAAATATTTTGAAAAGATAAAGTCCGATCAATAACTTTTTTTCGTTTTTTCCAATTTTATTGCGTTTATTGCTCATTCCCCACACTCCACCGCTCGCCAGACCGCGCTCATCTTCGAATACTTGGGGGAACCGTAGGACCCCCTCTAATCCCCCTGCATAGGGGGAAGAACTAAGTCGCGACCAGCCAGCCTTCCCCCTAAGCAGGTATTCAGCCCCCGCTGTTCGGGGGATAGAGGGGGTGCGGGGGACCGAGGGGGTCTACTCATCTTCGAATACCTAGGGGAACCATGATAGTATCTATATCACGAATTATCGTGAATAGCCAAGAATTAAACCCTCCTTTTTGATTCCTATAGTAGTTTTTAGCTTGTTTTAGGCATCTAAAATGATAAAATAAGGCATTTAAAGTAAGAAAGTTGCCTAAATCTTTTGTTTTGTCGCAATTTTTGTGTATTTTTGCGACGAAATATTGAAGATATGGCAACTAAATCTATTGAAACACAGATTTTAGACTCAATAAGGAAGTGCGGAAGGGGCAAGATGGTTTTTGCCTCCGATTTTATGCGTTTCGGAGAAAAAAAGTCCATCAATAAGGCTCTGGAAAGGATGTCCGATGATGAGAAGATCATACGCATTAGTCGTGGTATATACTACTACCCGAAGATAGACAAGACCTTAGGATTAGGCATTTTATATCCAACGTTAGAAGAAATTGCCGAGGGGATTGCCAAGCGAGATAAGGCAAGGATCGTCCCCACAGGTTTATATGCACTCAATAGACTTGGTTTTTCGACACAGATACCTATGGTTATTCAGTACTTCACTGACGGTGCTCGGCGCAAGCTGCTGCTTGACAATGGAGCAACAATCGAGTTCAAGCATACAGCGCCAAAGAACCTTGCCTTCAATTCCCACTTGGCCATGTTATTGACTTTCGCATTCAAGAGCTTAGGCAAAGACAATATCACAGTCGAAATTCTTGACAAAGCCAAGGAAATCATCTCGAAAGATGACAAGCACACCATAAAAAATGACTATAAACTGATGCCTGCTTGGATAGTATCATTAATCAATTCGTTATATGAAGAATAATTACTTTTTGCTCAATAAAGAACAGCAAAGAACAGTACTGGAACAAGCCGCCATCAGAAAAATTCTTCCTAAGCAGGCTGTGGAGAAGGACTTGTGGGTTACTGCTATCCTTCAGATAGTCTTTGCCCTTCCATGTTCTGGTTCTTTGGTTTTTAAGGTGTTTTTGAAGACAAATTGAAATACATAGATCCCGTAGTTAAAATTGAGGTGGGATCCAGATCCTTAATTGAGCCATATGCCAATCTACAGATTCAGAGCATGGTGGAGGAAGTACTACCTACCATAGAGACTGCGGTCAAAAACACAAATGTGCGAACCGTCTTGGCTGAAAAGACTTTTCTCGAGAAGGCATTTCTACTGCATGAACTCTTTTCTGTTCATCCTTTTGTGGAAGCACGTCGTCGCTCTCGTCATATGTATGATTTATACATGATGGAACAAAAAGGAATTACAGAAAGGAGTATTCAAAATGATGAGCTATGGGGAACGATTCATCACCTTCGGTCGAGTTTGACTAGTGTGCGAGATGTAGATTATACTCCCGACATTCGTGATCGTATTTGCCTTGTCCCTCCTGCTGAAAGCATAGATAACTGGAGCAAGGATTACGAGGAGATGAAAAGCGCCATGATTTATGGAAAAAGTCCTACTTTTTCTGAATTAATTCAAAGTATGCAGGCTCTTGAAAACAAATTCCGAAATCGCAACACCTTTTCTGTGGTTTCCGTGGTTTCTGTGTGCCCTTATCACTCTACGGATTGAATCGGATTAATCAGATTTTCTGCTCGACCAGAAATAAATCCGCTCAATCCGCGCAAATCCGTAGAGCTTGATAATTCTCAAATTCGTGATAGAGAGAATCGGGACCTGCAAGTCCTCCCCCTAAGCAGGGGGACCGAGAGGGTCTGAGTCCTCCCCCTAAGCAGGTATTCTGCCCCCGCTGTTGATTCCCTTCGGTCACGTCCAGGAGAAGCGGGGGATAGAGGGGGTGCGGGGGATTGAGAGGGTCTGAGTCTATGAACTGTCCTCCGGAACCACACCGAAGGCTTCGGCAAGGAAATTGAGATTGGGATTTTCCTCGGCCATCCTGCTAAACATTTCGGCCTGCGACATGTTCCTGGCATCAAGTACCTCTCTCTGATGATCCACAATCAATTGGGTGTTGCTGGGCTTTGGCTTTTCAACGATAACTGCATCCTCGATGACAGATGGAGTGTCGGCAATTGCAATTGCTGGCGCTTCATCTGCATTTGCAGGTACATCAATCATGACGGGGGCATCATCTGCAGCAGGCATGTCCTCGTCGACAGGCTCATCCTTGGCATTGAGGATGTCATTCTCGATGAAATCCACGAGGTCGATCTTCGCCTCCTTCTGCTCGGGCGTGGCATTCTTCTCGAGCACGTCGCAGATGGCGATGTCCAACTCCAGTTCGCACCTGGCTCGCCAGGCAATGTCGTACCACTTCTTGTAGGTCTCGCCTTCAGGATCCGTGTCGGGATAGAGGATGACCTGTCGGCCAACAAGCGGACGCAGCTTATCGACGTTGAGCTGTTCCATGCCGCCTGCAGCCATCCAGATGCAGTCCTTGAACTTCTGAGAGCAGATGATGGCAGTCTTCTCGGCCTCGACGATGCAGACCATGGCATCGGGGCGCGAATTGAGCTGGTGCAGACCGAACAGGCAGTGCGTGGCCTCCCAGTCCTTGTCGAGCAGACCACACTGGCGTAACTCGTAGCCTGCCCACGACACGATGCTCTGCGTGTCGCGTTCGCCAGGCTTCACGCGGTGGCAGCGCTCGTCGTAGGCCATCAGCTTGCCGTCGCGCACACGGCCTTCGGCATCGATCTGCCAATAGACCACGCGCTTGTCCTTGGTGGTGCCAAGGTGGAAGATCTCCGAGGCAGCCTGCAGTTCTTCGGCGGTGAGGAGTCCGGAGGCGACCACCGAGCGGTGGAAGCTGCTGTCCTGTCCCTGTCCGAACCTTTCGACCCACTTGTAGTCGATCCTATGGATGGTGTTCGCTGTCGGTAGCGTTGTGAATGGTTGCATTGTCGTTGCTTGTATTGAGGTTGGTTGTTGATGATTGTGGTTTGTACGATTGTTGTTTTGTCTCCAGGTGCTCCTGCTCTGGTAGCTGTCGGCCAAGGTGGCCGGGGCGAGGTAGTCGTTGGGCGAGATGCCTTTCTCCTTGCAGCGGTCGATGAAGAATTTCAGTCCTACGTCGGAGCTCTTGCCCACCGCTTTCAGGAAGAGTCGCCTGTTTTCCCGCTCCTTGAACTTCTTGCCTGCCATCGATGCGAGGAGGAGGAATGAGTCGAGCAGCCGCTCCCCGCCGCCCGCCATCGACATCATCAGTTGGAGCCATTCCTTGCGTTCGTCGGCCAGGTGGATGCCCGCACTGTACACTGCCCTGGCCATCGCCTCGATGTCGTATTTCTCAATGAATCGCAGTTGATATCCCATGTCGTTTTTTTGTGGAATTTTGGCGCCGCAATCAGGGGGCTGACACTCTACCCGAGTATTTAGATATTCGCTCCCCCTTTATAGGGGGGAGTAGAATATCATACTCGGGCGAGTTCATCCCCCCTGATTGAATCTCTGAAGAAGGCTTGTTTTTAATCGAATTTCGGACCATTGTAACGATAGAATTTTACACCATTCACCATGACGTCAAATACGTGATGATCGGTCATGGAATACAGCTTGCCGAACATCGGATAACTGACACCCCAGTACTCGCAGAACTTCGCCTTCAGCTTATTGAAGTTCCAGTCGGCATAGCCCATGATCGTGTAGAACATCCTGTCCGCCGTATCCTGTGTCAATGGCTTCCAACCGAAGCTGGTCTGGAAGTTCTTCACCTTCTCGACCTCTTCTTTTGCATCAGCTTCCGTCGGCTCCCATAGCTGAGGTATGCCTATCTCCTCGGATTTTTGATTCTCTATGTCGACATAGTTTCGAGAGACAACCTTGTAGCGCAATGGGGTGTCGACAGGACGCGTGCGGCTTCGTGTCTGGGCGAAGGAGAACACATGATCGTCATCCTGTGTGGCTTCCCAAACCTCACCTGCCTTGTTCGACAGCTCCGTGCCCAGATGGCCTCGCATGTTGTTGTCGTCCTTCGGCTTGTTCTGGTGGAGGATGCAGCACACGCAGCAGGGAGGACGCTCGGTGAGACCTTTCTTTTGGGCCTGCTCGGCACTGACACCCGATGACAGACGCATGCACTCAAGCACAATCTCGGCACTCTCCACCACGTCGTTGAAGTCGGGGATGAAGTCGCGAATACCATCGATGATGGCGATGTCGGGACAGTACATGTCGAAGAGCATGCGCATTGCCTCGGTCATCTCCTTTCGGTCGGGATATTCACGCAGGGCGAAGTAGATGAAGCGTGCATCCGAAGGCTCGAAACCGCACATCAGCTCGATGCCACGACAGACGGCTCGGGAAGTCTGGCATGCCTGCTCCGTATCGATCCAGAGTACGCTGACGTTCTTCTCGAGTGCTGTCACACCCATGTACTCGCCTTTCATCAGAGCGCTGACGATGATGCGACAGTCGGTGGTCTTGCCGCACTTCTCCTTGCCCGAGATGGCCACGAGGTCACCACGGGGAAAGCAGTTGACACC
>JAZQBS010000001.1:0-5719 GCA_045545875.1 Bacteroidales bacterium | reverse complement strand
CAACTCTTCCATCTCACCGACCAACTGAATGCCCCTGTGACCTGTGTGAATTTCAGCGATATCAAGACAGGCAAACAATTCTATGCGCCTTTCGTTATCAAGAAGTTCGGAGCACGCAAGGTCGCTTTTGTCGGAGTGGTTACTCCAAGTACATTGATGTCCGAAGGTGCTGCATTCTACGACGAAGACGGCACACAACTTTATGATTTGCATCATAATGATGTCTATAACCTTGTGCAGCAGGCCACCGATAGTGCTCGTGCCCAAGGTGCTGACTATGTGGTTGTGCTTTCCCATCTCGGCGAATCGACGTTCGATGTCGTTTCGGGCAAGATGATTGCTGCTACCACTGGTATCGATGCTGTACTCGATGGACATTCCCATGCCACGATTCCTTGCGAAAAGATTGTCAATAAGAAAGGTAAGAAGGTTCTTTGCTCACAAACTGGCACCAAGTTTGCCAACATCGGCAAACTCTACATCGGCAGCAATGGCAAACTCTCGACCGAATTGCTCCCCACCGACAAAATGGAATACTGCAGTGCTGCTGTGAAAGCCGTAGTCGATAGTATCAACGAGATTAATGCAGCGCTGACCAACAAGGTTTGTGGTCATGCCGACCAACTTATGACCATCAACGATGCCAATGGGAAGCGACTGGTTCGAAGCGGAGAGACCAACCTTGGTAACTTTGTAGCCGATGCTTTCCGATGGTATGGCGATGCACAACTGGCTTTCTCCAACGCCGGTGGCATTCGTCAGAACCTTCCCAAGGGAGATATCACCTATGGAAATCTGCTTGAGACACAGCCTTTCAGCAACGAGATGTGTGTGATTCGTATTTCGGGCCATCTCCTTTGCGATGTGCTCGAAGTAGGAGCAGAGGCCTTGCCCGATGAATCGGGATTCTTCGTACAACCTTCCGGTTTTCGCTACACCATCGACAAGAATGCATTGCCTCGTGTCACGGATGTACAGGTGCTAAACGACAAAGGGGAATACGAGCCCATCGATATGGACAAGGAATATAGCCTTGCCACATTGAACTATAACCTTTCGCAGTACAATGGCCTGATGCTCAACTGCGAACTTATCAAGCAAAACATCGGCCTCGATGTAGAGGCACTATATAACTACCTGATCAATCCGCTCAAAGGAAGAATCGGCTCAGAATATGCCCATCCTCAGGAAAGGATAATCATTAAGTAGATGATCTGAAGAGTTCGAAATTTCGTTATCGTCATGACGTAATTCCGAAATAACGAAATCTTATGTACTATAATCTAAGTCAAATATCACAAATTCTGGGTTGCGCACTTCGAGGCAATCGTCTGGCCACTGCCAATACCCAGCCAAAAGTCTCCTTGTTGTTGACCGACAGCCGCAGTCTGTCGTTTGCCGATCATACACTCTTCTTCGCCATCAAGACCTCGAAGGGTGATGGACATCGTTATATTCCTCAACTCTACAACCAGGGCGTGAGGGCATTTGTCATCTCCGAAAGTAACGAGGAATTCCGAAATACCTGTCCTGAAGGATGGTTCCTTGTGGTGCCCGACACACTCGTAGCCCTGCAGAAACTCGCAGCAGCTCATCGACGTCAGTTTTCCGACATACCTGTCATTGGCATCACCGGCTCTAACGGAAAGACCATCGTCAAGGAATGGCTTTATCAATTGCTGAGTCCTTACCGCAATATTGTTCGTTCACCGCGTAGTTATAATTCGCAAATTGGTGTACCTTTGAGCGTTTGGCAACTCGACAAGGATTGTGATCTTGCCATCTTCGAAGCGGGAATCAGTCAACCGGGTGAGATGGATAAACTGGAATCCATCATCAAACCTACAATCGGTATCCTAACTAATATCGGCACAGCCCACGATGCAGGTTTTGAGTCGCAACAACAGAAACTCGTCGAGAAACTCTACCTCTTCCGCAACTGTGACGTCATCATCTACAATGCTGATATCCCAGGCATCAGCGATGCCCTTGAGATAGCAGGTGTCGGTGCTCGAAGCATGTCGTGGACACGTCGGCATAAGGATGCGCAAATTACCGTACTGAATGTAGAGCGAACCGAAACCTCAACCAAGGTGAATTACCTTGTACTGGGAATTGAAGGCAGTTTCACCATCCCGATGACCGACGACGCATCATTCGAGAATGCGATGCAATGTCTCTGCCTGATGGTCTATCTGGCCATAACTCCGACACAAATTGCCGAACGAATGAGCCTTCTGGCACCACTTGCTATGCGTCTCGAGGTGATGGAAGGAAAGAAGGGTTGCATGATCATCAATGATGTTTATAGCAACGACTTGACTTCTCTGCAAGCCGCACTCGAATTCCAGAAACGCCGTAGTGTGCCTTCTTTGACCAATACGCTTGTGCTGAGCGATGTGCCACAAGTACCTTTGGACGAATCTCACCTTTGCCGAAGAGTTGCACAACTTTGTCAAATCTATGACATACGCAAACTCATTCTCGTCGGAGCCAGTTCGATGCATTCTAAGCAGATCATGCTTCACGAACTGAATGCTCTCGGCCAGCACATTTTCACATCATTCTTTGAATCGACAGAAGACCTGCTCGAAAGCGAAACGATTCAGCAGTTCCAGAACGAACTTATTCTTCTCAAGGGTGCTCGTTCCTATCAGTTTGAACGCATCAGCGACGAGTTGCAACTTCGTCGACATGAAACCATCCTTGAAGTTGACCTCGATGCCATCGTTCATAACCTGAACAGTTATCGCAGTCATCTCAAGCCTGAGACGAAATTGACGTGCATGGTCAAGGCATTTGGCTACGGTACCGGTAGTTACGAATTGGCAAAGACATTACAGGATCAGAACGTCAATTACTTGGCTGTGGCTGTTGCAGACGAGGGTGCTGAACTTCGTCGTCAAGGCATCAGCACCCGCATTATGGTGATGAATCCTGAAATGTCGGCGTTCCGTACGATTATCGAGAATCGCCTGGAACCCGAGATTTACAGTTTTCGACTCCTGGATGCATTTGTCAAAGAAGCACAACGTATGAGCGTGACCAACTATCCTGTGCATATCAAGATTGACTCTGGTATGCATCGCTTGGGCTTCCAATATCCCGAGATGGACGAACTTATTGATCGTTTCCGTCATCAAAATGCCATCATCATACGTTCCGTTTTCAGCCACTTCGCCACAGCCGACGATCCTTCACAGGAGGATTTCGTGCACGAACAGAAACGTCGGTTCGACCAATGTGCCGACAAGCTGAGAGCTGCATTCCCCCATAATATCCTGCGCCATATCTGCAACTCGGCAGGTATCGAGGTCTATCCGCAATACCAGATGGAGATGTGCCGTCTGGGCATCGGGCTCTATGGCTTCGAGGCTGCACCAGTCAATATGGATCTGCAGCCAGTGGCTACACTTCGTACCACAATTCTGCAAATCAAGAATATCCCAGCCACCGAGACCATCGGATATATGCGCAATGGCAAACTGAAACGAAATTCTCGTATTGCTATGGTTCCCATCGGTTATGCCGACGGCTATGATCGCCGACTTGGCAATGGCAATAGCGAGATGCTTGTCTATGGATTATCTGGCAACAACGAAGGCAAACTCTGTCCAACCATTGGTAATGTCTGCATGGATGTCACCTTCCTCGATGTGACCGATTGTCCGCAGGCACAAGAGGGTTCGCAAGTAGAAGTCTTCGGCAAGAATCTGCCCTTGCAAAAGATCAGCGACAAGTTGGGTACAATCACCTATGAGGTGCTTTCTACCGTATCGTCGCGTGTGAAACGTGTTTACTACAAGGAATAATTTACTCGTTAGAAAATTCAGAAACCTCGTGGTCCGCAAACTATTAGCATTATTAACCTGCATCCTTCTATGTCACGCTATGTCTGCCCAAGACACAGCCGATACAACGTTGATGCGCTATCTGCGAAACGAGGGACTGATATCCTATCCGGCACGCGACATTCGCATCTATACCAATGCGCATGACAAACTTGTGGACCTCTTCCAAGACATCGACAATGCCAAACGCAAGGTGTGGATCGAGTATCTGATCATTGCCAACGACAGCATCGGCAAACTTTGTATGCAGCATCTCGAACAGGCTGCCAAACGCGGCTGCGAGGTTCGCATGATGACCGACGACTATAAGGATTGGGAACGTGGCTATGGAATGCGCACCAAAGAGGGTATGGATAGCATCCGCAATCTCGGTATCGATTTCGTTACCTTCGATCGATTCCGTTTCCCGTGGTACAACCACATCTGCCGCGACCATCGAAAGATTGTGAATATTGACGACAGCATCGGCTACATTGGTGGCTTCAATATTGCCGACTATTATGTCAATGGCAATCCTTCCTACGGAGGTTGGCGTGATACCCATATCCGAATCACGGGTGCTGCTGTCGAAGGTATGGCTAAGTATTTCCACCAGCAATACCAATATCGTGGAACGGGAGGCAAAGGCAAGTACACTTTCGCCCGATACCTCTTCGACGAAGATTATCGGAACATTAACGAGCAGACTCCCAAGGTGGTCTATTTCGAAAGGGGTAGGGCAAACAAGAAGAAAAAGGCCGAGGCACGCAATGCCATTATAGCGGCTTTTGATGCAGCACAAGACACTATCCGTCTCGTCTCGCCGTATCTCTTGCCCACGCATACTGTTCGTCAGGCAATGATTCGTGCCATCGATCGTGGCGTACACGTCGAAGTGCTCTTTTCAAAGAAGGGCGACATGGATATGCTTTCGTATGGCAACTTCCACTTTGCCAAAAGGCTTATCCGACATGGTGCACATGTCTTCCTCTACAAGGGCAGTTTCCATCACAGCAAAATCATGATGATTGACGGGAGCGTCTCAATGGTAGGAAGTGTCAACCTGAATTCGCGTTCCCTCAAATGGGACTATGAGGCTGCCTGTTTTGTATTCGACAAAAAGACGACTGCCGAACTCAATCGCATCTTCGAAGAAGACAAGTTGCATTGCGACACATTCAGCCTCGAATACTACAAGAAGGAATTCCCTCGACAATTCCGACACAAAGGCTGGTGGGTCGATCGCTTCCTGACTCCGTTCTTCTAACTTTCAATTACCTTTTAATAAATCCAACCCATGCTTAACGATTATCTCCTTGGTCTCGACGACCTCAAGACACTGCATCAGTACCTACATGATGTACCCTACGACGTGATTCGTAACAAACTTTATACTTGTTACGATCTGTTCGATGACTTTGATCCCTACGACCCGATGAGTTTCCAGCGCTGCCTGGATACCCGTGTCTTTATGCATGTGACAAAGACGGGCAAGCAGTCCACCAGCCGTCGAGAGAACGTAGCACGTGGCATCCACGACACCTGTATCCTGAATGCAATGCAAGCATTCCTCCATGATTATGACCAAGTACAAGTAGTTGGAGTCATGGGAGGTCACGCTATGCTTCGAACCGATGCGGCATATCATCAGACTGTGTTGATCAGTAAGAAACTGACTGAAAATGGATTCCTGATGATTAGCGGTGGAGGTCCGGGTGCAATGGAAGCAACACACCTTGGCGCATGGCTGGCCGGCAGAACCGACGAGGAAGTCGAAGACGCATTGAAGATATTGGCACCTGCACCAGATTTCAAAAGTCCAGGATGGTTATCAACGGCTTTCGACGTAATCAGCAAGTATCCACAAAGCAATTACAAGAGTCTTTCCA